>JANLUX010000457.1:0-6574 GCA_031363705.1 Bacteroidota bacterium | reverse complement strand
CTTCCAATTATTCCAACAACTATTTCATCAGCAAGAATCTGATAACGCTCACGAAATGATTTCCTGTATTCTTCACGATGATGATAAAAATGCTCCAGATCAAAACCTAATGGTATTACAATAATTTTTTTTTCATCGCATAATTTAAAGTCATTTACTAATTCTTTTTTCTGTAATTCACTGATGGCAATGATGCGTGAACTTTTTCTTGCTAAATATTTTTCTATTTCTAAAAATATTTTTGTTTTAAACGGACTAAAGTAGGAGTGAAAAACATGCCCGTGAAACGTATGAAGGATTACCGGAACTTTTGAATGAATTGCAGCCATCCTTCCAACAGTGCCGGCTTTTGCTGCATGTGTATGAACTATGTCAGGTTTAAATTCTTTTATTATTTTTCTGATTCGCTGGTACGTCTTCCGGTCATCACTTAAATTAATTGCTCTTCTCATTTCAGGAATGTACAATGGTTTAAGTCCCATTTGTTCAACGATAAACGCTGAGCTCTCTTCCGATTCATCCTTCATCCCTGCTACTAATAATGTTTCAAACTCCGGTGCCAGATATTTACTCAGGTAAGCAGCATTATAGGTGGGTCCTCCTAAATTCAAACGGTTAATTATGCGAAGCACTTTTGGCATTTGCGATTTAGGATTTCAGGATTTTGGATTTTGGATTTTGGATTTTCGGATTTGAACATTTATTTTCCATCGTTTAATCTGACTTTTTACCTTTTACGTTTTACCTTAAAATTATTACTGTTTAATTGTGACGAGTTTATTTGAGTCTTTTATTAGTACCATAATAATAATCGCGCAATCCCAAATCCAGAAATCCTCAAATCTTAAATCATAAACTTCTTCCACCAATATTGAAAAACTACCAATCCCCATATCCGGGCATGTATCTCTCCTGGATTATTAGAGAAAAGCTGTTGCTTAAGTTTTCTGATTTCTGTAACATTAAAAATTCCCTGCGCAATAATAAAATCATCTTGTAATAAATCATTGGTGATCAGATTTTTTAATTCTGTCTGAAACCATCGAAGCAAAGGAACCTCAAAACCTTTTTTCGGACGATGATATAATTCAGCGGGTAGTAGTTTTTGAAATGCATCACGAACAATTTTCTTTTGTGATGTTGCATCAATCTTGTAAGAGGATGGTAGTGAAAAAGCATAATCAACCACCTCAAAATCAAGAAACGGATTCCTTACTTCCAGACTATTTGCCATTGACATCTGGTCAACTTTTACAAGCATATCTCCCACTAAAACCAATTGCATATCAGTTAATAATACTTCGTTGAAATCACTGTCATCAAAAATATGCTTCAATATTTCTTTCTTTCGGTCATGGTACTCCTCTTCACTTTGTAACCAGTGTTTCTTAAACAAAAGTTTGGCTTCGCTTTCATTTACAAAGCTGCACCATCTCCAGTAACGTTCTTTCGCATTTAATTTACTTCCTTCAGCAAACCGGTGTATCTGCCTAACACGGTTTGAGAGCTTGGAACTTCTTGAACCCTCAAACAAGGAAATAACTGGCGATGTAGCTGTCAGCATGGCACGCTGAAGTTTTTTGTTACGCACTATCCACTCAGCTTTATGTTTATTATAACCTGCAAAAAGTTCATCAGCGCCATCGCCACTCAGTGCCACGGTTACATATTTGCGTGTTTGCTTGCTTAACAGGTTTACAGCAAGTGCTGATGAATCAGCAAAGGGTTCGTCAAGATAATCAAGCGCAGTAAACAAACTTTCGTAAAGTTCATTAGTAGTAAGTTTAAAAACAGTATGATTGGTTTTATACTTTTTTGCAACCATCTCTGCAAATTCAGTTTCGTCAAAATTTGGTTCATCTTTAAATCCGATTGAAAAAGTATTCAATTGCTTTACATGCCTGGATGCAAGCGCAACAATTACAGATGAATCAATTCCGCCACTGAGAAAAGCACCTACCGGTACATCAGATACCAATCTTCTTTTAACAGCCTTATCCATTAATTGAACAAGTTGCTTTTGGCTTTCCTTGTAATTTTCAGGATGTAAATTTTCTTCTGGCTTGTAAGGTATATTGTACCAGGTTTTTTTTTGAATGGATTTCTTTTTTAAATCAATTAAAAGATAACTGCCAGGTTGCAGCTTGTGCACATTTTTAAAAACGCTGTTTGGAGATGGGATGTAATTAAGTTGAAAATAACTGAATAAAGAAGTCTTATCCAACTCACGTGGAATTCCCATGGTCATAAGTGCTTTCATTTCAGAAGCAAAGAAAAATTTATCACTATCCTGATAATATAATAACGGCTTAACTCCAACCCTGTCACGCGCTATAAATAAAGTTTGTTCTTCTTTATCATAAATAGCCAAAGCAAAAAAACCATTAACGGATTCAAGGCATTTCACACCATCTTTGATATAAAGCTGAAGCAACACTTCGGTATCGCTATGTGTTCTGAATGAAATGCCTGCCTGTCCTAAATTTTCACGATGCTCTTTAAAATTAAAAAACTCACCATTAAAAATAATAGTGTAACGGCCTGACGCATCGTGCATTGGCTGCGAAGCACCCTTGCTCGTATCAATTATAGAAAGCCTGCGATGTCCTAAAGCAACCTGTTGATCTATATAAACACCACCATCATCAGGTCCGCGCAGTTGCAGACAATGTGTTGCAGATTCAATCTTATTTAAATAAGAATTTCCTTTTTCTGAAAACGCTGCAATGCCAGCTATGCCACACATGCCCCAAAAATATGCAATTGAAAACGGATGCGGTTTAAGAGTAACAATTTTAACATTGATGTACTTACTTCACTAAATTTTCTCCGTTTACTAAAAAAAATCTGCCTTTTGCCAAAAAAAAGGCCTGATTTGTATTTGATCGTATAATTATTGAAAAAAAATAAATAAAAATTTATGAAAAAGAACGGAATTATTATCCTGGTAGGTATGTTAACTGTAGGTGTACTATTTTCCTCTTGTAAAAAACCTAAAATAGAAGTGGACTTCAATATGGAAGTTGCAGATATTTATTTTAGTATTGACCCTACAACTCAAACAGGCGACCTTGATCTGGCTACAACAACCTTTGATACAGAGTTGCAAAAAAAGCTGGATGAGAACAAGGCAAGTATTGACGATGTACAGTCAATTTCAATTAATGGTGTAGAACTTATTATGATTAATCCGGGTACCCAGAATTTTGACATCCTGGAAAAAGCTTATACTTATTTATCGGTCCCTGGTCTATCTGAAACGCGTATTGCGTATAAAGAATCAGTTCCAGACGGAGTTACAGCTATTACACTTGATACAGATGCTGCAAATCTTAAAGAATACCTGAGGAAAAGTGAAATCACATTCAGAGTAGCAGGATTTACCAGTGCTCCAAATACAGTGCGTGATAGCCTGCAAGCCCGACTTACATTTAAAATTAAAGCTGAGGTAAGTAAATAAATTAAGCCATCATTTATCAGGAAAGGGAATGTTTAAAAAGTATATTCAAAAACATTCCCTTTTCTGTTCATAAAATGTTTGATGTTAACACAAAGTACGGGTATCTGTAATTCGTTGGCTACCAGTTTTTGTTCATCAACACCCATAATATAATCAGTAATATTGGTTTCAGGATCAATAGTGGTAACAAGTAAATCAGCACTAACCGTTTTGGCATGATGCAACACTTCTTTGTATTTAGAGGAGGAATAAGTTCCGGTATCAACAAAAGAAATATTATTATCTCTTAAAAATGCTTTAAAATACTGGAGGTTATTATCAATCTTGTTTTGAATAAAATTATCTTTTGCTTCCTGGGCAATCAGATAAAAAGCAGCGTTGAATTTTTCGTTTAACGTTTGTAAAAGAGGAAGGATTTGTTTTACCTCGCGTGTAAAATCCACCGGAACAAGAATTTTTTTAACAGGCTCATAAGGTTTTTGCTGCACTACAATATAAGGTGTTTCAGAATTGGTGATAACCTTCATTGCACGGCTTCCAATAATATGTTGCATACCTGTAATGCCATGTGTGCCCATCACAATCAAACCTGCTTCCACCTCTACAGCAGTACTGCCGATCTCATCAAATATATTTCCCGGCTTTATAAGCATTTCTAAAGAAGCACTTGTTTCCGATTTATATTTTTCTAAAAGAAGATTAAGCTTCTCATTAGCTTCACTAAAATTTTTATCAGATGCAATTACATGAAATAAAATAATGTTATTTACTCCAAGCACATCTGTTAAACCGATTGCATATTTCAAGGCATTTTCAGTGACAGGAGTAAAATCAATAGGAACAAGAATTTTCATAGATTGATAAATGAGTTTGCAAAGATTATAAAATAATTCATTTTGTCTAATTGATTTGATAATGCATAATTATAAGTAAAACCATTAATAAGACAAAGTGAGTTGTAAAAAAGGTCTGTAAAAAGTTGTTGGATTTACCGCGCTTCTTAAGCAGCAATTGCGAGATACTTTTTTACAGCTCCTCTCAATTGATCCAGTGTAAAAGGTTTGCTCAGCCATTCATCAGCAGGAACTTTTTCTGATAATGTTTCCCGATGTTCTACTAATCCGGTTACAACAATTACAGGAATGTGTTTAGTAAGAGGATTGTTTTTAATAGAGTGCACAAAGGCAAATCCATCCGGTTCCGGAAGATAAAGATCAGTGATAACGAGGCTTAAATTTTCTGAAGCCACAAATTGTTGTGCATCGTTTACATTATCTGCTTTTAAAACTTCAATTCCAATATTCTCCAGCACAGTTGACATTGCTTCAAGCATGAAATGCTCATCTTCAACGATTAATATTTTCATATTGTGTTTAAATTTTCAGATCAAACATACTTAATTTTTTGTTTTTCTAAAACACATTTTTACATTTTTTTAGTTGGCTGCATGTGTCATTTATTTAATTTTTTCTCTACAGGATCAATGTAGACAAGGTTATTCAATTCAGCTATTGTTTTCACATTTCCAAATCTAATCTCTGCTTTGTCTTCTTTAATGTGTTCTACAATTCCAATCACTCTTCCATTGCGGAGACGTACAGTACTTCCGCGTTTTATATTTATACGATTAGCTTTTAGTATTTCCTGTTGTTTTAATTCTTCTTTTGCATTGAGAATTTTTTTGCGGTCGTTAAGTTGCGTATTGTATTTGTTTAGCACTTCATTTTTATTCTTCGCTGTTTTCCATTCGTGAATAAACTTTTTAAATTTTTCTTCCAGTTGATTCATCACCCGTAATTCCTTCTGGCGGATTCGTTCTGATTGTTCCAGATTTTTTTCTTCCTGTGTGCTTAAATTTTTCTGGTAACGCTGCATCATTTCCTGCAAACGTTTTTCATTGGTTTTGCTTTCTGCAAGAATTCGATTCAGCTCACTTTTTTCCTGCTCCATTTTATTGAGCGTTTGCTCCAGCAGTAAGCTATTACTCTTAACTTTTTTCTTCGCCTTTTTAATAACATGAAACGGCAAACCACTTCTTTCAGCTACCACAAATGTGTAAGAACTTCCCGGCTTACCAATTTCCAAATGAAACTGCGGCTCCAGTTTTTTTGCATCAAATGCCATCGAACCATTTATAATTCCAGGCGTTCGATCAGCCAGCACTTTCAGGTTCATGTAATGCGTAGTGATGATACCAAAAGCTTTTCGCTGATTTAGTTCTTCTAAGATTGCTTCAGCCAATGCTCCTCCTAAATCAGGATCGGTTCCTGTACCGAATTCATCAATAAGAAATAAAGTATCAGCTCCTGCCCGTTGTAAAAACATTCGCATGTGCTTCAACCGTGAGCTGTAAGTGCTCAATTCAAATTCCAATGATTGAGAATCCCCAATATCCACCATTATGTTCTTAAAAAAACCAAACCGGCTGTTTTCATCTGTAGTTGTAAGCAAGCCACTTTGCAACATCATCTGCAGTAAGCCTACAGTTTTCATGCACACTGTTTTACCTCCTGCATTAGGTCCGCTGATTACAAGGATGCGTTGTGTATCATCCAGTTTTAAATCAAACGGAATAGTGGCTTTGCCTGATTGTTTATTAAAAAGATAGAGTAGGGGATGGCGTGCTTCGCGTAAATCAATATGAGGTTTTGAGTTAACAAACGGAAGTGATGCATTCAGTTTCAGTGCCAGTCTTCCTTTGGCAGCGGTGAAATCAAAGTAAGCAATGTGTTCAGCGTATTGAGAAATATTCAAATGATACTTGCGGATATTTTCAGTCAACTCTTTTAGTATTCGAAAAATTTCCTGCTGTTCTTCCGCTGCTAATTCATATAAATGATTATTGATGGAGATTGTTTCTTCAGGTTCAATGTAACAGGTTTTTCCTGTGGCTGATAAATCATGAATGATACCTTTAGCGCTCCTTTTGTGTTCTGCAAGAATTGAAATTACTCTTCGTCCGTTTTTCCAGCTTTCTTCAGCATCTGTTAACCAGCCATTCTTGCGGTATTTGTTCATTACAGAATTGTAAACCTGGTCGGATTCTGTGCGTTTGCGCGAAATAGTTTTACGAATAGCTGCAAGCTCAGGCGAGGCATTGCTTCGCACCACACC
>JANLUX010000245.1:0-2312 GCA_031363705.1 Bacteroidota bacterium | reverse complement strand
TTTTTCTGCACTTCACGAATGATTTCAGTGATTGTATTTTCATCTGCGCCTGAGCGATGAAGAGAATGCCGAAGTTTATCAGCATTGAAAGACACCTGCTCACCTGATGCTTTGGTAATATTTATTTTTTTTCCTTTCATTGTTTAAAATTGTTCTATTAACTCTATCTCTTTTTGTTTTTAATTAAAAATAGAATTTGAAATTCCAAGTGATTGATTTGTTTTTAAAATTGACTTTGCGGCTTCTCTTTCAATTCCTGACAATGCTCTTATGGCATCAATGGTTTCGGGGATTACGATTGCCTGGTTGTCCACAATGTAAGCGAGGAAGAGTTCATCGTTTACAACGGTGAGCATGTCTTTCCATAAAGCAACTTCATACATATCAGCACGAGGTCTTCCTATGTCGAGGAGAAATTCTTTGAGAGTGTTATTTGACATCAGTCCATCCTTATAATTAATCAGTGCAATGCGGGTAGAATTAGCAGAAATGATTTTTAGTACTTCTTCTTTTGAAACAAGGTGTGTTAATTTAATTGTCCAGTAGTGTAAATGGCTTGAAGTTTCAGGAACAAGTACAGCAGCGGTTATAATGTCAATCGAAGGATCAACGCTTTGCGCATCGGGACCCTGATGGCTTGGAATGTTTGGTTCCGGTAAAAGCGTATTCATAATACCAGATTGATGACTTTCCCACGGGTCGGTTGCTCTGCGCAATAAGGTTCCGCGAGCGCTTTTTAGGATGTCTCCCTTTTTAAGTGCGCCCATAACGCGGAGGATGGAAGTTGTATTACAGGAAACAACCCGTGTGCAATTTCTGTTGATGGCTGATTCGAAGTTTGTTTCAGCATTGTAGGAATGACCCGTAGTCTCGTGCTTATCTCCGCCTTGTACAATAAATTTCTTACCTGTTTTTTTATACATGGCAACATTTACTGCGCTTATTTATTTGGGTGTGCAATCAATGATGAGGTCTGCTTCCTCCATAAGATTGTCTAACAATCCTGCATGAGCAATACCTTCCTGCTGCATGGCTGCTGATGCTTCGGAGTTTGCGGCATAAACAGGATATTTTTTCCTTATAGCGATTTTGATACGCCAATCAGTTATGACATCGCAAACTCCGGTAATTTCCATATCGTCTTGCAATGCTATTGCATCAGCAAGACGTTTTCCTATCACTCCATATCCGTTAATGGCAACCTTTATTTTTTTCATGTGTTTGCTTTTTAAGAATCGTACACTATATATTAACTTGTTAAGGTAGTCATCATGTTTAATAAATTCTGATTGATATCCAGGTGATGCCTTTTGATCTGCGATAATGGCGTGAAGCAAATATCATTTTTCTTCATTCCTGCCATCACATTGCTTTTACCTTTAAGCAATGCTTCAATAGCAGCATATCCTAATTTGGAAGATAAGATGCGGTCTGCGGCAGAGGGGCTGCCGCCACGCTGTACATGTCCAAGAATGCAAACTCCTACATATTGAGAAGGCATATATTTCTTAACCATCTCCGCAATTTTATAGGCTCCGCCACTTTCATCTCCCTCAGCAACTACAATTATTAATGAGGATTTATTTCTGTTCCAGCCGTCTTTGAGTGTGTGTTCAAGATTTTTAATATCTGCTTTTGTTTCGGGAACCAAAATGGCTTCAGCACCTCCGGCAAGACCGGCTCCATAAGCTATATATCCGGAGTCTCTTCCCATCACTTCTACTATAAAAATGCGTTCGTGCGATTGGGCTGTATCTCTTATCTTATCAATTGCCTCTGTAGCTGTATTAAGCGCTGTGTCATAGCCTATGCATACGTCTGTACACGAAATATCATTGTCAATTGTTTTTGGAATACCGATGAAAGGAATGTCATGCTCTTTGATAAATGCCTTTGCTCCCTCGAATGAACCGTCACCGCCAATTAAAATAATGGCTTCAATATTTTCCTTTTTAATTTTCTTGTACGCCATTAATCTTCCTTCTTTGGTTTTAAACCGTTCGCTCCTGGAAGATTTAAGTATAGTGCCTCCCAATTGAATAATGCTGCTTACACTGTTTGCATCCATCGAAATAAAATCACCGGAAATCAAACCCTCAAACCCATGTTGAATACCAATAATTTTTAACTTGTTAAATATTGCAGTTCTTACTACAGCTCTTATGCAGGCATTCAATCCGGGAGCATCTCCGCCCGAAGTCATTACTGCAATCTTTTTTATTTTTTGTTTTTCCGATGCGCTCATTGACTGATATTTTCAGTTTTAATAAGTAAAAAATTTGATTTCAGATTTGGTCATTTTTGAAAAAAAG
>JANLUX010000422.1:0-5744 GCA_031363705.1 Bacteroidota bacterium | reverse complement strand
TGTTGAGAGATGCTTCGTACCTCAGCATGACAGATTTGTGTTATAACTCATACCTCAACGGATCAATAACACATGGGCTTCGTGTAATCTCTTCAGTCGTTCCATCTTCATAAGTAACCTTTGCTTTAATCCTCGAACCTTTATGATAATTGTCCATCACCACTCTCGTTTTGTCAGGAGATAAATTTCCTTTGATGGGCTCACCTGTTTTTTCATATTGCAAATCATCAATACTTTTTACAGGTTTATCGAGATGAAATTGGTATTGCTTCACTCCACCCGGAACAAACATTGAATCTGATTTCAGACTTTGAGCATTCACTTTCAACATAAAAAAAGAAAAAAATATTAAAAGGAATGTTTGCTTTTTCATTCTGCCTGCTATTAAATAATTTTGTCATGTAAAGTTAGGAGTTTAAGTTGTTATGTTATTATGTTGTTAAGTTTATTCTTTTTTCATTATCAATCCCGATATTTCGGGACAAATCATCATATTTATCACATTATCAGATTATCAAATCATCAAATTTCCAAATTTTCAAATTAAACTATGGCACACGAAATTGATTTTGAAATCCTGGGTGACGATATCCAGGTAGTACAAGTAGAAATGGATCCTCAGGAAGCAGTGCGTGCAGAAGCAGGTGCGATGCTTTACATGGAAGAAGGTATTGAAATGCAAACCGGTACAGCTGGAGGAATTTTTAAAGGGCTCAAGCGAATGATTACCGGTGAAAGTTTTTTCATTACCACGTTTGTAAACAATGGAAACAAAAAACGCAAGATGGCTTTCGCAGCTCCGTATCCTGGAAAAATAATTAACATCAATCCTGCGCATTTCGGAGGTAAGTTTTTATGTCAGAAAGATGGTTTCTTATGTGCTGCACAAGGCATTGAAATCAATATTGCTTTTACAAAACGCATTGGTGCCGGCTTGTTTGGGGGTGAGGGTTTTATCCTCCAGGAATTAAGTGGTGACGGAAATACTTTCATTCATGCAGGAGGTACTATCATTAAAAGACAATTGGCTGCCGGTGAAACTTTAAGAGTTGATACAGGATGTTTGGTTGCATTTGAACCAAGTGTACATTATGATATCAAATTCATCGGTGGTTTTAAAAATTCACTGTTTGGAGGAGAAGGATTGTTTTACGCTTTAGTTACCGGTCCGGGTTTAGTTTACCTGCAAAGTGTTCCTTTCTCACGTATGGCTGATCGTATCGTAGCAGCCTCAAGAGTTGGTGGTGGCAGAGAGGAGTCTGGTGGATTAGGTGGACTGTTAGGTGGCTTTGCAAGTGGAAGATAATAATTATTTTATAGAAAGCAGAAAAATAAAAGTTATGATCACTATTTCTACTTTCTACTTTCTACTTTCTACTGAAATATGAATCCTTTCCTGCAAATTCTAAATCAATACTGGGGACATCAAAAATTCCGACCGCTGCAGGAAGATATTATTCAATCTGTTATTGATGGGAATGATACACTTGCGTTGATGCCCACCGGTGGAGGAAAATCAATTTGCTTCCAGGTTCCCGCTCTTGCGAAAGAAGGAATTTGTATTGTGATTTCTCCATTAATTGCATTGATGAAAGACCAGGTGGAACAACTGAAGGCAAAAAATATCCGAGCTGCTTCTATTGTTTCGGGCATGAGTAAAAAAGAAGTGGATATTATTTTAGACAATTGTATTTACGGTAACTATAAATTTCTTTATGTCTCTCCTGAAAGGTTAGAGTCAGAATTATTTCTGGCACGTTTTCCTAAAATGCCGGTTAATCTTTTAGCTGTTGACGAAGCACATTGCATCTCCCAATGGGGATATGATTTCCGTCCGCCTTATTTGCGTATTGCAGCTATTCGAGAATTAATTCCAAATATACCGGTGCTTGCATTAACAGCTACTGCAACTAAGGAAGTTAAAAAAGATATCTGCGAAAAACTTGCTTTTAAAAATCAAAAAGTATTTGTTAAAAGTTTTGCAAGAAAAAATCTGAGTTATGTTGTGCTTAAGGAAGAAGACAAGCACACCACTATGTTACGGATATTGAAAAATGTAGCCGGTAGCAGTATTGTATATGTGCGTAACAGAAGAAAGACACAGGAAATTTCAGACTGGCTGAACAAGCAAAATATTAAGGCAGGATATTATCATGCAGGATTACCAAATACAGTAAGGAGTGAACGTCAGGATCAATGGAAAAAAAATGTGTTGCGTGTAATTGTTGCTACCAATGCATTCGGGATGGGAATTGATAAAGCTGATGTGCGAAATGTGATTCATATTGATCTTCCTGATAATTTAGAAAGCTATTACCAGGAAGCAGGTCGTGGTGGGCGTGATGAGAAACTGGCTTATGCAGTATTAATATACAATGAACATGATATACTAGATCTCAATCATCGCAAAGAAGAACAGTTTCCAAAAATTGAGGATATAAAAAGCACTTACCAGGCACTTGCTAATTTTTTACAGGTTGCAATCAATGCAGGTGAAGGTCAGAGTTATGAGTTTGATCTGGTTTCGTTTGCTGCACAATATAAATTACATCCGTTGCATGTTGTTAAGCGGTTAAAAGTTTTGGAGATGGAAGATTATCTCACCTTGTCGGAATCTGTTTATCTTCCATCCCGCATTCGATTTATCTTAAATAATCTTGATCTCTATAAATTTCAGGTTGAACAACCTTTATATGATCATTTCATTAAAACAATTTTGCGCAGCTATGGGGGCATATTTGATGAGTATGTAAATATTCATGAACAGGACATTGCTCTGAAATCAAATATTGAAAAAGAGAAAGTGATTAAAATGTTGCAGCAATTGGAGAAAGCAGAGGTGTTAAGTTATCTTCCACAAACTGATCAGCCTCGAATTACTTTCAATCGTGCACGTGTTGATGCATCAGAATTAAAGATAAGTGCTGAACATTTGAAGGAAAGAAAAAAACGTTTTGCACAAAAAGCAGATGCGCTTATTCACTATGCAACTGACAACTATCACTGCCGGAGCATGATGCTGCTTGAATATTTTGGAGAGCATGCAGATCAGCGTTGTGGTACTTGCGACTATTGCCGTCAGCGAAATAAATTAGAAGTAAATGATTTTGAATTTGAAGAACTGACACAATTAATTAATTCTAAACTTCAGAATAAAAAGATGAATCTCTCAGAGTTAATTGAAAATTTATCTGTTCACAATGAGGACAAAGCAATAAAAGTAGTGCAGTGGTTATTGGATAATGGGGATTTGCATTATACGGATGATGAAAAACTATGTCTATAATGTCATTTACGAACACGAATAACTTCTACGAATACGAATCAAAAACGAATATACGAATAGCATCACTACTCCATTCGTATATTCGTAAAACATTCGTATTCGTAGATGACTTTTAATAATATGAAACTAAAAAATGAATTTTATTTAAGAACAGATGTTGTTGCCTTAGCACGTGAGTTATTAGGTAAAGTTTTGGTAACGAATTTTGACCGCAAAAAAACTTCTGGAATAATAACAGAAACAGAAGCATACAATGGGTTTGTTGATCGTGCTTCACATGCTTACCGCGGAAAAAGAACAGCACGTAATGAACACATGTATAGCCATGGAGGAATATCTTACGTTTATATTTGCTACGGAATGCATCATTTGTTTAATGTAGTTACTAATGTTAAGGACGAACCACATGCAATATTGATTCGTGCAATTAAACCATTGGAAGAAATAAATCACATGCTTTACCGGAGAAATAAATTACAGGTTGATAAAACACTTGCAGGCGGACCAGGCACTGTTGCACAGGCATTGGGAATTGATAAACAACATTCAGGATTAAGCCTGCACGGAAACAAAATATGGATTGAAGACAGAAATATTGAAGTGAAGCAGGAAGATATAAAGATCGGCCCACGCATTGGAGTAGAAAGTGCGGGTGCTGATGCTTTGCTTCCGTATAGATTTGTGTTGAAGTTATAAATTTTGAGTTATGAGTTATGAATGCAAGCAACAACTATAAACTGTAAACCCTAAACTGTAAACCAAAAAAGAATGGAACTCTTTCACATCGGCTTTTTATCTGTCAGGTTGCTTGATATACTCGACATACTGCTTGTTGCATTCTTAATGTACAAAGTATATGAGTTGCTGAAAGGTGGTACAGCTATGAATGTTTTTATAGGCATCATTGCTGTGTATGTTTTGTGGTGGCTTTTTGTAAAAGTGCTCGACATGCAATTACTTGGTGCAATACTCGGGCAGTTTATGAGTGTAGGTGTGCTTGCTCTTATCATTGTGTTTCAACAGGAAGTTAGAAGGTTTTTAATATTACTCGGCACCAATAGTTTTTTGAGCAAAACAGGTTTTTCACGTAAGTTATTACCATGGCACTGGAAAGCCCAGACTGCTTCCAACTTAAATATTCCTCCATTGGTTAAAGCATGTGGAGGCATGGCTAAAATAAAAACTGGTGCTATCATCGTAATTGCCCGCACAGTTGACCTGAAGTTTTATGAAGCAACCGGAGATATTGTTGATGCAGAGGTCTCGAAACGTTTGCTTGAAAGTATTTTTTTTAAAAACAGCCCTTTGCATGATGGCGCTGTAATTATTGAAGGAAGTAAAATAAAAGCTGCACGTTGTGTGTTACCAGTGACTGATAACACAGAGTTACCTGCCAACTATGGAATGCGTCACCGGGCCGCTTTGGGCATTACAGAGCAGACTGATGCAATATCGATTATCGTCTCAGAAGAAACCGGTCAAATCTCTGTTGCTGTTGATGGCAAGATGCACAACAATCTTAGCCCTGAAGAATTAGAGCGGATGTTGCAGAAGGAATTGTAATAATTGCAATTCAAACCTAAAATTTAAAGTGATGCAGCGGTTCCCATTTAATTCCATTGTGTTTCATTAGGCTAAAGCTGGTAACTGTAAATGTTGCTTTGTATTGTAAATATTCAATTGCATTCCAGCCTTTGGTAAAAAGCTCTTTTGTTAATTTTTTTTCGAGTGTAATGTGAGGCGTAAAGTTGTTGCTGATATGGTTTGAAGGAAAGTTTAATTTCTCAACGAGAATTTTTTTTACCTGTTCATATAAGTTTTGTAAAGGTTCATTATTGTTAACAGCGATATACAAGGTGCGGCTATCGAAATGGTTGAAGTTATCAATGGTTACATCAAATGGTTTTAACGTTTGTGCTAACTCATTTAAATAACCAATAAGAGTTTGTTCAATTTCAGGTGATCTTCTGAAAGTATGCTGAAGAGTAATATGAGGAAATTTTTTGTGCTCACTATGAATATTAAAATCCGGCAATAATTGTTTACGCAGCTTATTGATTTCATCTGAAATATTTTCAGGAGGAATGATTGCAATAAAATAAATCTGGTTTTTCATAATGTATCTGCAAAGAAAAAAAAGTGATGCGATACGAAGGCATATTCTATGTCATTAACCAAAAAATTTCAATTTAAATCAACACAAACTTTAAACCTGAAACTTTTATTATCTTATAAGATTTACATGTCCGTATTGCTGGTGAGTTTTTCCCCACACATCTTTCACACTGATGTCATATACATACACACCTTCTGATGCTGGTCCGTTACAATGTCCTTGAACGGAGCCATCCCAATCAGCATTTTCTCTGCCAGCGCTATGATAAATCAAATCACCCCAGCGGTTGTAAATATTCATGTCAACATTTACGATATAAATCCCTTTCACGTTGAAACCATC
>JANLUX010000407.1:0-7497 GCA_031363705.1 Bacteroidota bacterium | reverse complement strand
TCTTCCCTTTCCTGTTTGCTTAAAGAACCAAGGCAGTATAATTCCAATATTCCTGAGGCAATAAACTGATCAACTTTATGCATTAGTTTTAATAAAGAGTCTGATATGCAAAGTAACAGTTTATGGTATTAACTTTTGTGGTAAGAAAAAAAATGTATTCACTTCTTATATATTTGTTGCAAATCCAAAACAAGATGAAAAGACAATTTACCATTAATTCATTAGCAGTTATTTTTTTTTTATTACTCACCTTTAACGCTCGTGCCCAGGCTCCCAATCTTATATTCACACCTTTCATTACATCCGGCTTAGTAAGCCCGGTGTATTTAACTAATTGTAATGATGACCGTATTTTCATCGTAGAGCAGGATGGACGCATCCGTATCAAACATCCTGGTGTTACAGCAATGGATACTTTTCTTAATATTAATTCTATAGTAGCATCAGGTGGCGAACGAGGCTTATTAAGCATGGCATTTCATCCTGATTATAATCAAAACGGATTTTTTTATGTGAACTACACAAACAATAGTGGAAATACTACTATCTCGCGTTACAGTGTGAATCCTGCTGATTCAAACAAAGCGTTATTAAACAGCGCATCCATACTGCTGGTAATTTATCAACCCTTCTCAAATCATAATGGAGGTCAAATACAGTTTGGTCATGATGGTTATTTATATATAGGCATGGGTGACGGAGGATCAGCCAATGATCCGGGCAACCGTGCTCAAAACAAAGATTCATTACTGGGAAAAATATTGCGTATTGATGTAGATAATGGAACCCCTTATGGTATTCCCCTTGATAATCCATTTATCAATACACCTAATGCACGTGATGAAATATGGACTTACGGAATGCGTAATCCATGGCGCTTCAGCTTCGATCGTATGACAGGCGATCTGTGGATTGGTGATGTAGGACAAGGTGCATGGGAGGAAATTGACTACCAACCTTCAGGTACAGGTGGTGGTGATAATTACGGCTGGCGTTGCTGGGAAGGAGCCCACCCCACCGGATTGAGTAATTGTTCAGGTGTTGTAAATCAGCATCCTCCGGCATATGAATATTCACATAGTAATGGATGTTCGGTAAACGGTGGATTTGTTTATCGTGGTGCGGAATCTATTAATATGTTTAGTCATTATTTCTTTGTGGATTACTGCACACCGCAGTTTCAATCGCTTATCGCCAATGGTTCAGGCGGATTTACGCATTATAACCTTGCCACTTTAACCAATGCAGACATAAGCAGTTTTGGTGAGGATATGTATGGAGAATTGTATGTGTGCAGACTCGGTAATGGTTATATCTATAAAATAGAAGAAGCAGCGTGTTTACCTGTTGCTTACATTGCATCCACTGACACTTTAAATGTTTGCGACAGTGTAGCTGATTTAAGTACTCCATTAGGTCAGAATTTTATTTATCAATGGACTGATAACAGTGGTAATACCATTAGTACCACCAATACCGTTACCGTTTCTCAAAGCGGATGGTATAAGGTGAACGTTTACAATCCTGCTTTTTGTTCCAATGCTGATACAGTATATGTTAATCTCTTAGGTCCGCCACCGGTAGCATCCTTTGCAGGGCTTGATACTTTTTATTGTATTTATAACTCAGCAGATACATTAACAGGTGTTCCGGCAGGAGGAACGTTTACCGGTGCCGGTATCACAAATTCGATATTTAACCCTGACTCAGCAGGTATTGGTATTCATCTCGTACAATATAATTACACTGATCCTAATACGGGTTGTGTAAGTTCATCAGGTAAGGTTGCAGTTCGTGTTGATGCCTGTGTAGGGTTAACAACATTAAGTGGAGTGGAGGTAAGTGATGTATATCCTAACCCTGCAAAAAATCAGCTGAGCATAAGTTTAGATGCTTTAAAGAATGAGCAAGCTGCAATGCAGATTATTGACCTGGCAGGAAGAATAATGCAAAAGAAAAATGTGAATCTTAATGCAGGAAGAAATAATATTACATTCAACATTCACAACCTTGAAGCAGGAATTTACCTATTGAATCTGCAAATAGAAGGTGGTTTGTTATCACGGAAATTTGTTGTTGAGAAATAAAACTTTAAACTTTAAACTTTAAACTCTTTTCTCAGCTTCTGTCTTCTTCGTGAAGCACTTTGGTTTGATGCTTAAGTGTGCGTAGAATCAGCGTAAGCAAAATTGCTGATGCTAATATTATAAGTGCTGTATTGCTATATTCAAATTCCTTTCTTACAGAATATCTCCGCAGTAAATCCACAAACACAAAACCGATTACTGTTGCAAGCCAACCTGAATATTCTCTGCGTAGCACACTCTTTAAAGAGAACTTTACCGATGGTGAAATAAATCCGGAAAATCGTGGGATAAAAGCCGGTGCTTTCATTGACCAGTCAAGATAAGTTTTTCCGAATTGCTTCTCTAAAAAGCGTTCTTCGGCAAACATTATCCTTTCATAATATACCCAATATAAAAGGCATACGATTATAATAAAAGCGGGATTGAGCGTGTAAACAACAATACCTATCCACATAAAAAAATTACCAAGATAAAGGGGATGTCTTACCACTGAATAAATACCGGTGGAGTTGAGCTGCTCAGCAACTTGTTTATCGGTGTTTCGTCCCGATGTTCCTTTTGGAGTAGTGCCAATGGTGTAAGCTCTGATGATAATTCCAAGGATGCTTAATAAAATTCCCAGCAGACTGAAAAATTGAGCTTTTAACGGAGATATCATGGCATAATTAGCAAGAAAAACCGCAGGTATGGCGAGGATAAACAAAATAACGGGCATTTGTCCCCTCCGTTTAAAAAGCCAGTTACCCTGTGCTTCCAGTTCGTGCAATAAAGCCATATAAAATTTTCGGTGAATATAAACCATTTCAAGTTTTATTATCTATATTTCGACCGTTCAATATACGCTCTCTTAACTCTCTAAATAATATTATGGCGAAGGCAAGCACTAAGAAAAAGACTAATAAACCGGCTTCTAAAAAGAACTCAGCGAAGACAAAACGTCCGCAACAAAAATCGAAACCAGTTGCCAAAAAAGCGAAGAAGACTACTTCGAAAAAGGCAACAGCCAGCAAAAAGAAAACTGCGGCACGAAAGCCTGTAATAAAGAAGGCAGTGAAGAAAGCGGCAAAAAAAGCTTTTAAGAAAGCTGCTGTTAAAAAAACTGTTTCCAAAAAAGCTGCTCCTGTTAAAAAGGTAGATATAAAGAAGAAATCTGTAAAAGAGATTGCGAAGAAAACTCTTGTCACAAAAAACACCCAATCAACTAAAAATATAAAGCAAGGAAATCCTGTTGCAGGGAAAAAAACAAAGCCTGAAATAAAAGCATCCAAACCCTCAAAGTCAAATTCAGTACAGGATTTACAAAAAGGCAAAAAGGATAGAAATGCTTTTGATGAAAAGACGGAGCAAAAAGCACAAAGGATATTGAAGGAGCTGGAAGAGCGAATGGATCTCAGCAAAATAAAACCAAGGATTTCAGCCACTACGCTTCCAAAGCCAAAGCCTGCTCCTCCTGTAATTAAATTACCTGAACCAACTAATACCAGCAAGGAAAAATTTCAGATGGAATTTGAATTGCGGTCATCACGAAGTATTTTATTTTATTATTTGAGTGATTCAAGCGGACTGGCAGGCTGGTTTGCTGATGATGTGTATGAAAAAGACGGACGGTTCACATTTACGTGGGAGGGAAGTGAGCAGGTTGCTAAACGTATGGCTGTTCAGGATAATACTTTAATCCGCTTTCAGTGGGAAACAGAAACTGATGGAACTTATTTTCAGTTTGAAATAAAAGAAGATGATATCACCGGTGACATCGCTTTAATAATTACGGATTGGGCAAATCCGGGAGAGAGAGATTCCAACAGCAAACTTTGGGAATCGCAGGTTTTAAATCTTCGACAGCTCATCGGCAGTTAAATTATTTGTTTACGGTTTACAGTTTACGGTTGTCGCGTGTCAGCCAACCGTAAACCGTAAACTGTAAAACAGTAAACTAAATTTCACAATGAACATCGAATTCAATAAAAACGAGGATGGCTTAAAAACTTTACTCAGCCATCTACAGCATAAGTTAACCAAGGTTTATTTGGGAGGTGGAAAGAAAAATGCAGAAAAACAACGTGAGAAAGGAAAACTTTTAGCACGCGAGCGTATTGCCTATTTATTAGATCCTGACAAACCTCAGATTGAAATAGGCGCTTTGGCCGCTGATGGTATGTACGAAGAAGTAGGCGGATGCCCTTCTGCCGGTGTGGTTGTTATCATCGGCTACATCCATTCACGTCAGTGTATTGTGGTTGCCAATGATGCAACCGTGAAAGCAGGTGCATGGTTTCCGATGACTGCAAAAAAGAATTTGCGTGCACAGGAAATCGCAATGGAGAATCGTTTACCTATCGTTTACTTAGTTGACAGTGCCGGTGTTTTTCTCCCAATGCAGGATGAAATATTTCCTGATAAAGAACATTTCGGACGCATTTTCAGAAACAATGCAGTGATGTCATCAATGGGTATCATTCAGGTTGCTGCAATCATGGGGAGTTGTGTTGCCGGTGGTGCTTACTTACCTATCATGAGTGATGAAGCTATGATTGTTGACAAAACAGGTTCTGTTTTTCTCGCAGGTTCCTATCTCGTTAAATCTGCTATAGGAGAAGATATTGATAACGAGACACTGGGTGGCGCAACTACACAAAGTGAAATTTCCGGTGTAACGGATAATAAATTTCCTGATGATAAAAGTTGTCTTGATTACATAAGAAATATTTTCTCAAAGCTTGGACGTTTACCTGATGCCGGGTTTGATCGTATCACTCCATCTAAGCCAAAAAAAGAAGAGAAAGAAATTTTTGGAATTATTCCAACAGAGCGCGACAAGCAATTTGATATGCATGAAGTGATTTACCGTCTGGTGGATGACTCTGCTTTTGATGAGTACAAAGCATTATATGGACAAAGTATTATTTGCGGTACTGCACGTATTGATGGCTGGGCAGTGGGCATTGTTGCCAATCAACGCAAGGTTGTGAAAAGTAAAAAAGGTGAAATGCAATTTGGTGGGGTTATTTATTCTGACTCTGCTGATAAGTCAGCACGTTTTATTATGAATTGCAACCAGCGAAAAATTCCTTTGGTTTTTTTGCAGGATGTAACAGGTTTTATGGTGGGTTCACGTTCAGAGCAAGGTGGTATTATTAAAGATGGAGCCAAGATGGTGAATGCAATGGCAAATTCTGTTGTTCCCAAGTTCACAGTGATCATCGGCAACTCCTACGGAGCCGGAAATTATGCAATGTGTGGCAAAGCTTATGATCCACGTTTGATAGTTGCATGGCCCACAGCACAGCTTGCAGTGATGAGCGGAAGCGCTGCTGCAAAAACTTTGTTGCAGATACAGGTGAGCACCATGAAAGCACAAGGCAAAGAAGTAACCAAAGAAGAAGAAAATGATTTGCTGAAAACCATAACTGATCGTTACAACGCTCAGATTTCACCTTACTATGCTGCAGCACGTTTATGGGTGGATGCTATCATTGATCCGTTGGAAACAAGAAAACATATTTCAATGGGAATTGAAATGGCAAACCATGCACCGATTGAAAAAAAATATAATGTGGGAGTGATTCAGACGTAGTTTATTGTTTACAGTTTACAATTTACGGTTTACAGTTTCCTGACTCACGAAATTAAAAACTGTCAACTGTCAACTGTAAATTACAATCCTAAGCAATCGCATTTTCCAGCTTAAGTGGAAGCGTAAAATAAAAAGTAGAACCTTTTCCTACTTCGCTTTTCACACCGATTTTTCCTCCGTGTGCTTCAATTACTTTTTTTGCAATCGTTAATCCAAGCCCCGTACTTTTTTCACCGGCTGTACTTTGTACACTTGTCTTTCTGAATGGAATAAAAACGTGTTCAATTTCTTTTTCCGGAATTCCCTGTCCCTGGTCAATTACTGAAATTTGAATATTGTCATCTTTCATTTCAGCAACAATCTCGATGTTGGTATTCGCTATCGAGTATTTAATAGCGTTACTCACTAAATTATTTATAACCTGCATCACCTGCATAACATCCATTTTCACTGGTTTTAATTCTGCTGACGCACTATAAAAAAGATTAATTTTTTTCTGCTGTGCTGTCAACCTGTTTTCATTAATGGCACGAGTAAGAATATCAACCGCATTGTGTTCTTTCAGCTGCAGCTCCATTTTACCTGATTCAATTTTAGAGACATCAAGCAAATCATTTAACAAAGTGATCATTTGAGTACCTGTATCAATAATTAAATCCAGATATTCTTTATGGTCTGATGAAAGATTTTCTTTGCATTCATCATTTAAGAATCCAGCTAATGTGATAATGTTACCCAGTGGATTTCTTAAGTCATGTGAAGCAACACCAAGAAAATAATTTTTTTCCTCATTGAGTTTTGACAATGCTTCATTTTTTTGCTCCAGTTCCTGCTGCTGATTATAAATGCAAAGAAGCGTATTTACTTTCGCTCTTGTAATGTCAATATCCAATGGCTTAAAAAGATAATCCACAGCTCCTTCTTCAAGTCCCTGCAACATATATTTTTTTTCTTTGCTGATTGCAGTAACAAATAATATCGGAATTTTTTTTGTGCGTTTAGTTGATTTCAACATGTGTGCTACTTCAAAGCCGTCCATTTCAGGCATTTGAACATCAAGCAGAATCAAAGAAAGATCTTCGTTAAACGCAATCTTCAATGCTTCCTGACCTGAACCTGCTTTAATAATGATACGGTTATCTTCGGTTAACATACTCTCAAGTGAATAGAGATTTTCTGGCCGGTCATCTACTATTAAAATTTTGTTCATACTTAAAGTGTTACTTTGTTTTGGATTTTATAGTATCAGATTTATACGGAATAGAGTAATGAAGGTTACATTGCCTCGAGTATCTGTCATGCTGACAAAGGAAGCATCCCTTCAGTTGAGGGAATGTTTAGAGAGATGCTTCCTTCGTCAGCATGACAAACGAATAAGTATCAGAACGGATAGCCGATACCGAAGTTAATAACGGTATCGCTCAACCGGTTTTTTGAAGCCACCCAGCGCTCACCAATTGGCTTTGCGGGGTTCTTTAGTTTTTGTGCAGCATCCAGACGGATAATAAAAAATGTAAAATCAAAACGTAATCCTATACCTGCACCAAGCGCTATTTCATCAATAAAAGTTGAACTGCTAAATGCTCCTCCGGGTCTGTTTGCATCGGGCTTTACTAACCATATATTTCCAGCGTCAACAAAGGTTGCTCCTTTCAGTTTCCTGAAAATATCAAAACGATACTCCAGGTTACCGGTGATTTTTATCTCACCATTTTTTTCAAATCGCTGATCATCTGAATAAGTTCCTGGTCCTAATTGTCTTGCCCTCCATGCACGCATATCATTCGATCCTCCGGAATAAAAACTTTTTTCAAAAGGCATAATTGTTGAATTTTG
>JANLUX010000402.1:0-2976 GCA_031363705.1 Bacteroidota bacterium | reverse complement strand
TAATTATTACAATTTTCAAGTGTCGGAAATTTTAAAGTAATGATTTTTTGAAAACCTCAAGTGCTCTTTTCCTTGCGAAGTCATGTTCAACTATTGGTGGCAAATAATCTGTAGTAAAATTGTTAATCCATTTGTTTATATAAAGCATGTCGGAATCAAATCGTTTTGTTTGTTCTTTAGGATTAAAAATTCTGAAATATGGCGCTGCATCACAGCCGCAACCTGCTGCCCACTGCCAATTTCCATTGTTGGATGAAAGTTCATAGTCCAAAAGCTTCTCAGCAAAATAGGCTTCACCCCATCGCCAGTCAATCAACAAATGTTTGGTCAGGAAACTTGCCACAATCATCCGAACCCGGTTGTGCATAAAACCTGTATGATTCAACTCCCTCATCCCGGCATCAACAATCGGATAACCTGTTTCTCCTTTGCACCATTTTTTAAATTCAGATTCATTATTTCTCCATTCAATATTTTCATATTTCTTTTTGAAACTTCTATTTTCCACATAAGGAAAATGAAAAAGTATCATCATAAAAAAATCTCTCCAGATTAATTCGTTCAGCCATTGTTCGTTTAATTCAACAGCCATGGCAGCAAGTTCTCTGATACTGACTGTTCCAAAACGCAAGTGAATGCTCAACTTGCTTGTTCCATTTACGGCTGGAAAATTTCTTGTAAGGTGGTAATTACGAATTATTTTTTTGTCGATTTCAGTAGAAGGAATTTCGTAATTTGTTTTATCAAACCCTATTTCAATGAGTGAAGGAAAATGAAAAGGTTTTGTTTTAAATAAATTAGATAATAATTTATTTGATGGAAAAGATTTAATCGCTTCGCTATTTAATTTTTGTTTCCATATTTTTGAATAAGGAGTGAATATGGTGTATGGAGTTCCATCTGATTTCATCACTTCTCCCTTTTCAAAAATTACCTGGTCTTTAAATGAATGAAAGGAAATATATTTCGCTTTCAACCATTCCTTAATTTTCAAATCTCTATCAATTGCATAAGGTTCGTAATCATTATTTGTAAAAACTTTATTTATTGAATATGATTCAAGAATAGTTTTAAAGGCGTTCAATGGTTCATCATTTAATACTAATAATGATGAACTTTGTTTAAGTAATTCAGTGGAAATGTTTTTTAAAGTCTGATGAATGAAAGAAATCCGTTTATCTTTTTTGTCATCGAGTTTATTTAAAATTATTTTATCAAAAATAAAAACAAGTAGCACTTCATTTGAATCTTTCAAAGCTTCATAAAGCCCATGATTGTCATGCAAACGCAAATCTCTGCGGAACCAAAATACCGTAACAGGCTTTAATTTGTTTTTGATAGCTGATTGTTTCATGTGTTCAATTATTGTATGCTTGCCTATAACGTTGCATGTATGAAAAGTTGCCGATCGCGGAGCGATTCCCTATCAAAATACAATGAACTTGCCGCGAGCCACAACCCTTGAATAACCTATATAACCCCAATATTTTATACCGCGTGTTATTAGCGGTTCGTTGCTATTGTCTGTCTACTGTGTAATTCAGTTCAGTTACCCCGCAAGTAAATTGTCGAGTAGTCAATAGTTTTAGTTTTATTTTGTCTTTGATGTCTACAAACAATGGAATGCCTTGTCCAAGAATAATTGGATTAACAAATAACCAGTAGCCGTCAATTAAGTTCAGTTGAACAAGTGAATGTGTTGCTGCCGGACTACCAAAAAGCAAGATGTCTTCACCTCTCTGTTGTTTTATTTCATTTATTCTGTCCGAAAGGTTGTCGCTAATAATTTTCGTGTTAGTCAAACCCGCTTCTTTCATTGTTTTTGATAAAACAATTTTGTGAACTTTGCTATACCATTTTGAATGTTCAATATCGTGCTTGGTCGCTGTCGGCTTGTCTCCTGCGGTAGGCCAGTAATTTTCCATCATCTGAAACGTTACACGTCCATATAATGCAGTGTTGCCTTTGCTTATCCGCTTGCCGACAGAATCAAAAATTTCTTTATCAACTTTAATCCAGTCCATTTCTCCGTTCAGTCCTGCCACAAAACCGTCAAGCGAAATGTGCATAAATGAAATTATTTTTCTCATATAGTTCTATTTTTTATTGTTGTCTATGGTTTGTTAGCGGTTTGTTGTTTTTCTTCGGTTAAATTTACCCGATATATTTTGGGTCAAAATCTACCATCCATTCAATACCGTATTTGTCTCTAAACATACCAAAATAAGTGCCCCAAGGGCTGTCTCCAATTGGCGCTTCGATTTGTCCGCCAACCGATAGTCCATTAAATAATTTGTCTGCTTCTTCTTTGCTTTCTGCACTTATTGAAATTTTACTTCTATTTTCGTTTTCATTTGTCTGTCCCATACTTTCTGGAACGTCATTTGCCATTAAAATATTTTTTCCAATAGGTAAAGCAATGTGCATTATTTTATTTGCATCATTTTCTGTTACTGGGAATTCAGGACTTGATATGTCTTTGAAACGCATAATTTTTGCGAACTCTCCGCCAAAAACTGATTTGTAAAATGTAAATGCTTCTTCGGCATTTCCGTTGAAGTTAATGTTAGGATTGATTTGTGCCATTTTATTATTATTTTATGATGTCAAATTTTATAATTTTTCCTAATTTTCTTTCAGTCGGTGAGACACTCTGTACAATGACCGCTAACTTGTTTTTAGCGTTTCTTTGTTTATTTTAAATATTCTTTAATCACAATCTTTTTCTGTCCCATCAACACTTTAAAGGAATTTGGTAGATTCATTAGCTCATTTAGATTTTGAGGTAACACTTGCCACCGAAGTCCATATTTATCTATGCACCAACCGCATTGAGATTCTTCACCATCTTGAGTAAAATAGTTCCAGTATTTATCAATTTCATTTTGATCCTCACAATTAATCATAAATGATATTGCGTCATTTAATGGATGATGTTCTTCAGCAGTACTCATAAGAGAATATTTTTGCCCAAAA
>JANLUX010000236.1:0-7718 GCA_031363705.1 Bacteroidota bacterium | reverse complement strand
TATCAAGTTCAGGAGTGATGTTTACAATGGAACCTGATTCCGGTTTTGAAAATGTAGTTTTAGTTACTGGCGCATGGGGACTTGGTGAAAATGTGGTGCAGGGAACTGTAAACACTGATGAGTTTCTTGTATTCAAACCATTGTTGAATAAAGCGAAGCAACCAATTATTTCACATAAGCTTGGCAGCAAAGCAAAAACAATGATTTACTCTGAAAAAAATGCTGCTGAAATTCTCAAACCGGAAGATGCCATTGTAAATCTTGATACACCACCGGAAAAAAGAGAGCAATATATTTTGAATGATGATGAAATAATTCAATTGGCAAATTGGGCTTGCGATATTCAAAACCATTACAAATGCCACATGGATATTGAATGGGCTAAAGATGGTGAAAGCGGAAAACTATTTATTGTACAGGCGCGACCGGAAACAGTACACAGTAACAATCCGAACCGACAGATATTCCGTCAATATCATTTAAAGGAAAAAGGAAAAGTTCTTTGCAGCGGAATTGGTTTAGGCAACAGAATTGTAAGCGGTAAAGCGCGCATACTTCATTCGCCTTCTGAAATTTCAAAACTCAATGAAGGAGATATTTTAGTTACCGGGCGCACCGACCCCGATTGGGACCCCGTTTTGAAAAAAGCAGCAGCTATAATAACCGACCAGGGAGGTCGCACATCACATGCTGCAATTGTTGCGCGTGAAGTTGGTGCTGTTGCAATTGTTGGAACCGGCAATGGAACGCAGACAATAAAAGAGGGACAGGAAATTACGGTATCCGCTGCCGAAGGTGATACCGGAAATATTTACGAAGGTTTGTTGAAGTGGGACGAAATAGAAATTGACATCTCAAACATTCATAAACCGGAAACAAAAGTGATGCTCATACTTGGTCATCCTGATGAAGCATTTCGATATTCATTTCTGCCCAATGATGGTGTGGGATTGTTACGAATGGAATTTATTGTAAGCAATGCAATCGCCATTCATCCGATGGCGCTGAAACATTTTGAAAAAATTATTGATGAGGAAGCAAAAGAAAAAATTGAAAAACGCACGAAACAATTTCGAAACAAAGAAGAATATTTTATTCAAAAGCTTGCTGAAGCCACAGCGATTATTGCTGCTGCATTTTATCCCAATGATGTGATTGTGCGAATGAGTGATTTCAAATCGAATGAATACGCAAACCTGCTTGGCGGAAAACAATTTGAACCGAAAGAAGAAAATCCGATGATTGGTTTTCGCGGTGCATCGCGTTATTATCATCCCCTTTACAAAGAAGGTTTTGAAATGGAATGTAAAGCAATGAAAATGGTACGTGATGAAATGGGATTAACCAATGTAAAACTCATGATACCATTTTGCCGTACTGTTACTGAAGCGCAAAAAGTAATTGAGGTGATGAATGAGTTTGGTTTATCACGCAGAGAAAACGGTTTAGAAATTTATGTGATGATAGAAATTCCAAGCAACGCTTTGCTTGCAGAAGAATTTGCAAAACATTTTGATGGGTTTTCTATTGGCTCCAACGACCTCACTCAACTTACACTTGGTGCAGACCGCGATTCGGAATTGCTTAGTGAAATATTCAGCCCGTTTGACCCTGCTGTTATGCAGTTGATAAAAATGACACTTGAGAAAGCAAAAAAATCAGGAACTCACACAGGTCTTTGCGGACAAGCGCCAAGTGATTATCCTGAATATGCAAATTTTCTTGTGGAGAATGACATTGACAGTATTTCGTTTAGTCCGGATGCATTAATAAAAGGAATTGAAAATATTAATGCTGCTGAAAAATTAAGAGAGGAATTTATACCGGCTATTGGTTAAAACCGGAATTGAAAATAAAACGGATGTCAGTATTAACGGCATACACAAAGGTGTCATTGTTGCTTCTTCCGGGTGCTTTTCTGTTAAACAGTGCTTTTGTGTTAAAGAATGGAGCCAACGCGATGGGCGGGATGAAAATGTAAGATTGGTACATTTAATAAATTAAATTATAATCATAAAAAGTCAAATCTAAATAAAATGAATAAAATTCTTGTTGCCACCGATTTCTCTTCCAACTCAAAAGCGGGATTGCGCTTTGCTATTCAATTAGCATCGCAACATAAATACGAGTTGACTTTTTTTCATTCCTCTTACTTTATGAAACCAACATCATGGAATGATGCAACATTTAAAACATATGAAAAAGCAGAAACGGATAAAATTCATAAAAAGCTGAATCGGTTTGTCGAATCAGTTTATAAAAGCATTGGAGTTGTTTCCAAAAATATAAAGTATGTTGTAAAAAGTTCTGTTCTTGCTGATAGCAATATCAGAGAATATGCCCATGAAAATAAATTCAGCTTTATCTGCATCAGTACAAGGGGCGCAGGAATGGTACAAAAAATATTCGGCACAAATACTTCCAATCTCATCAACCATTCAACTATTCCGGTAATTGCTGTACCCTGCAATTATCACCCAAGAAAAATAACAAGCATTCTTTATGCATCTGACCTTGTGAATCTTGAAAAGGAACTGAAGAAAGTAGTTGAATTTACAAAGCCATTGAAAGCAAAAGTAGAACTACTCCATTTCCATTATCCCGCTGAAATAACCAATAATCAAAAAATGATGAATGAAGCAGTAAAAAAATTTTCAAAGCATAATATCAAGCTGCATCTCGAAAATATAAATCTTGCCGAAACTTTAATTTCAAATATTGAAGCAACAATAAGGAAATCAAAGCCATCAATGATGATAATGTTTACACAACAAAACAGAAGTTTTTTTGATAAAATATTTCTGTCAAGCAAATCAGCCGAGTATTCATTCAATGCTAAAGTGCCGTTACTGGTTTTTAATAAAATCTAAGTTCAGTAGAAACATTAACTAAAACAAACTTATTATTTATGAAAGGGTCATTCAAACTCGGAAACATTGCAGGCATTGGGGTATTCATCCACTGGACATTCTCCATACTCATTGCTTACATCATTTTTAGCAGTTACCATGCAGGGCAAAATGCAGAACAAATCATCTGGATGTTAGTATTTGTGCTGAGCATTTTTGTAACCGTTTTTCTGCACGAACTTGGTCATGCGCTCGCTGCTAAAAAGTATAACATAAAAACAAAGGACATCACGCTGTTACCCATTGGGGGACTTGCACGGCTTGAATCCATTCCCGAAAAACCCAAAGAAGAATTAATTGTAGCCATTGCTGGTCCGGCTGTAAATATTGGTTTAGCCGTTATAACCGGTTTATTTATTACAATCCCCGATGCAAAAGATTTAACCATTCAATTGTCAGGCGGGATTAACAGCAGCAATTTCTTTCTCAACTTTTTTATTGTAAACATCTGGCTTGCATTGTTCAATATGATTCCTGCATTCCCGATGGACGGAGGCAGAGTGTTAAGGGCATTGCTTGCGATGAAATTTGAGCGACATGTCGCCACAAATATTGCTGCCCGTATCGGACAATTTCTTGCAGTCGGATTTGTTTTTGTCGGATTTTTTTCCAATCCGTTTTTAGTGTTTATCGGTTTGTTTATTTTCCTTGGCGCACAGGCAGAAGCACAATATACTCAGGCAAAATCAATGCTTGCCGGATATAAAGTTAAAGATGTATTGATGAAAGAATATAAAACCGTTGATGCAGGCGAAACCGTGAAAACAGCAGTGCAAATGCTATTAAACGGGCAGTGTAAAAGTTTTTTAGTTACAGAAAACAATAATCCTGTCGGAACTTTAAGCCGCGATGAAATAATTAAAGCATTGTCGGATAAGGGCGAAAACAAAATTATCCAGAGCGTGATGAATAGGGATTTGGTTTTTCTCAATGCAGATTCGCCTTTAGAAAATGCGTATCAGCAAGCGCAGCAAAATAAATCAACTTTAATGGCTGTGATGGCACACAATCAACTTATAGGCACTTTGGATACAGAAAATATTTTGGAATTTATCATGGTAAAAGATGCACAGGGAAAACAAACATGAAAACTATTGCTAAGAAGAGATATAATATTTTCAGAAAAATTAAATATGCAATTCTACGCATATCAAGAGCAAGAGGTAGTGTAAATGAAATTGCATCAGGGGCTTCAATAGGTGCTTTTTTTGCCGTCTTTCCAACCTTCGGTATTGGGATATTAATGGTTCTTCTTTTATCCCGTATATTCCGGTTCAATCTTATTGCAGCGGTTAGCAGCAGCATTATTTCCAATCCGCTTACCAGTCCGTTCTTTATGTTACTTAGTTTTAAAATCGGCTCACTTTTTCTGCACCCTCAAATAGATTTTAACATAAAGGAGTGGCAACATCAACTTGGCGAGGCAGGGTTAACCATTTTAATTGGTGCGCTTATAGTTAGTTCAGCGGTAAGTCTAATTGTGTATTTTGCTGTGAAATATTTTGTTCAGGAATACAGAATGCGAAAAGTAAAGCAAACCGTAAGTGGATAAATTTAAATTGAAAGGGATAGATTAATAAGAATACTACAATTTACAAATTATAGACCGCAAAAAATGAAACTACATATTAACAAAAAGCACTGGCTATAACAGCGGGTTTAAGAGTTAAATTTTAAGCAATATTGGTCTGTTTTTATTATTTACATTTAAAACTAAAAATTTAAGAATTATGGAAGATTTAATTTTTTCAATTAATGGAAAGAGTGTTACCCCTACACGATTTGAGGGGAAGGTGCGCCAGTTCAATATAGCAGTGGATGAACCTGAAAATTTTGGTGGTAAAGATTCTGCACCAACACCCGTTGAATATATTCTTGCAGGGTATGCAGGGTGTTTAAATGTAGTAGTTAACCTCATTGCCAAAGAAATGGGTATCACTATTAAAAGTCTTGAAATAAACATTACTGGCGATATTAATCCCGAAAAATTATTGGGAATTTCGGATAAAGAACGGGCTGGCTTTAAATCATTAAATATTCAAATGAACATTAAGAGTGATGCTAGCAAGGATATGTTACAAAAATTGCTTACTCAGGTAAAAGAGAGATGCCCTGTTAATGATAACCTTGCGAATACAACACCTGTTAATTATTCAATCTAATTCTTGCAAACTAAAAACTACGTAATAATTAACAAATGAACTGGCACAAATTAAGCATACCCGAAATTTTTGAATTGCTTGGTACCAGCCAACAGGGCTTAACAGTAAATGCAGCAGAAGAAAAGCTGCTTCAAACAGGTCCCAACGAATTAGAAGAAGGTAAAAAGAAAAGCATAGCCGGTATGCTGCTATCACAATTTAAAGATGTGATGATTTTAATTTTACTGGCAGCAGCAATTATAGCTGGTCTTGTTGGCGACCTTACTGATACCATCGTTATTCTAATCATTGTTTTATTAAATGCTTTTCTAGGTTTCTTTCAGGAATACCGTGCAGAAAAAGCCATGCAGGCATTAAAGCAAATGGCTATTACTCAAGCAAGGGTGCTGCGTGATGGCAACATTACAGACCTACCTGCTACATCACTGGTGCCAGGTGATGTAGTGCTATTGGAAGCTGGTAATGCTGTCCCTGCAGATTTACGGATTATCGAATCCAAAAATTTAAAAATTGAGGAAGCGGCATTAACAGGAGAATCCCATGCAGTAGATAAAATCATAGATTCCATTGAAGCGGATAATTTGCCAATTGGAGACAGAAAAAATTTGGCATTCAAAGGAACGTTCGTTACGTATGGTCGGGGAACTGGCGTTGTGATTACCACAGGTATGCAAACAGAGTTAGGGCGTATTGCTAAGATGTTACAGGAAGATGAAACGCTTACACCCTTGCAACAACGCATGGCATCTTTTGGCAAAAAGCTTTCTGTACTAGTTCTATTTTTATGCATTTTGTTTTTTCTTGCGGGATGGTTGCGTGGTGAGGATATTACAAAAATGGTTTTAACCAGTATTTCACTGGCTGTTGCAGCTATACCCGAGGCTCTACCCGCTGTGATTACTATTTCCCTCGCATTGGCGGCAAGAAGAATGATTCAGTTTAATACTCTTATCAGGAAATTACCGGCAGTAGAAACCCTAGGCTCTGTTACTTTTATCTGCACTGATAAAACAGGTACATTAACCAAAAACAAAATGCATGTGGAAGAGGTGTTTGTAAACGGACAAGTTTATGAACGAAATGCATTGTCCACAATCAAACAGCAAGAAAATGTTACCTTATTACTTTATGCCTTTGCCTTAAATAATGATGCGGTTGAAGATGCTGATAAAATTATTAAAGGAGACAGCACAGAAATTGCTTTGATGGAAGTGGCAATAGAACATCAAATAAAATCGGATACTATGCCACGGCTGGCAGAAATTGCTTTTGATTCTGACCGAAAACTGATGACGACTTTTCACAAGCATGAAAATAAAATCATTTCATTCACCAAAGGAGCACCTGATATTTTATTACAAAGATGTGTAAATGTTGATACGCCTTCACTTCAGCAACAGGTAGATGATATGGCGGCTAAAGGTTACCGTGTACTCGGATTTGCTTGTCGATATTGGGATACATTACCTAAAAACCCGAATAGTGAGATGCATGAATCAGGTTTGCAGTTTTTAGGGTTAACGAGTATGATTGACCCACCCAGAGACGAGGTGTTTGAGGCAGTGGCTCAATGCAAAACTGCAGGTATTGTACCCGTAATGATAACAGGCGACCACCCACTAACGGCAAAGACAATTGCACAACGCATTGGAATTTTAAGCAACGAAAAAGATATTGTAATAACTGGGCAGCAATTGGCAGCATTGGATAATGACAGCTTTATGGCTAAAGTAGAAAAGATAAAAGTTTATGCCCGAGTGTCGCCTGAACAAAAACTACAGATTGTGAAAATGCTGCAACAAAAAGGACATTATGTAGCTATGACAGGAGATGGGGTGAATGATGCACCTTCTTTAAAGAGAGCAAACATTGGTATAGCAATGGGCATTACCGGTAGTGATGTTTCTAAAGAGGCAGCTCACATGATTTTGTTGGATGATAATTTTTCAACAATTGTAAAGGCAGTAAGAGAAGGAAGGAGAATTTATGATAACATTCTTAAGTTCATCAGATACCTGATGACAACCAATTCAAGTGAGTTAATGACATTACTACTCGGCCCTATTATTGGTTTACCGATTGCTTTATTACCAATACATATTTTATGGATAAACTTAGTATCTGATGGCTTACCTGCTATTTCACTATCCTTTGAAAAAGAAGAAAAAGATATTATGAATAGACCACCACGGCATCCTCAGGAAAGTGTTTTTGCAAATGGCAGGGGTATTCACATGATATGGGTAGGAATTCTAATGGCAGGTATCGCATTATCGCTTCAAGGATGGGCAATAAGAAATGGGCTTCACTGGCAAACCATTGTTTTTAATTTTTTATGTGTCAGCCAATTGGCACATGTAATGGTCATTCGCAGAGAAAAGCAATCTATGTTTAGTGCAGGATTTTTTTCAAATAAATCTCTTATTGGAGCTGTACTTATAGCACTGTTGCTACAAATTGTTATCACCTATACGCCATTTTTTCAACCCATTTTTCATACCGAAGCTTTAACCCTAAATGAATTTATTTTAGTTGGAGCAGCTTCCTTGGTGGTGGTTTTTGCTGTTGAAATTGAAAAATTAATCTCGAGGAGTAGAAGGAATAAACAGGTAATTTCACACTAAAGTCGCTAAAGATTTTTAGTGAG
>JANLUX010000359.1:0-3939 GCA_031363705.1 Bacteroidota bacterium | reverse complement strand
ATAATACATTTGAATTAGAAGAAATTGCCATTCCTACATTCACTCCATTAGCATAGGGAATACTAATGTGAGTAGGATTACTGAAATTACCTGTGCATCTGTCAAAATCAAAAATGTCAAGCCCTCCATTAATATAGAAATAGGCATACTTTTCTCCTGATGGAAAACGCTACGCTTATTATTATATTAATGGTGGGCTTGATGTTTATAATTTTGACAGATGTGTAGGTGATTTAAGTAATCCAATTCATATTAATATTCCCTTTGCTAATGGTTATAATGTTGGCATGGCAATATCTCCGAATTCAAATGTATTATATATTTCAAATTCTGATTCTATTATGCAATTCGATTTATCGTCAATCAATATTGCAGCCACGCAACAAACAGTTGCGGTATATGATAGTTTTCAATCTACTTATCCACCATGGCCTCCTCTTGGAACATATTTTGGCTTAGGTGCGCTCGCACCGGATGGCAAAATATATTTTACTACCGGTAACAGCACGTTATATATGCACGTAATCAATTATCCTGATAGCTTGGGTTTAGCATGTAATTTAGTACAACATGGGATTCGATTACCAGCAATAGCACTTAACACATTACCCAACCATCCTAATTATTTTCTCGGTAGAAATTTTGGTAGCCTATGTGATACAATTACAGCGTGGTTTAGTTTGCAAGAGCACCCGCCAAGCATTTCAATTAAATGTTTTCCTAATCCATCTACCGGAATTTTTACACTTAATTTTCCCGTGCAATCAGTTTTAGGTAACTGTGAGATTTATGATGTGAATGGCAGATGTGTTTTTAAAGAAAGTGTTGCACAGTGGTCGCAATACAAACATGTTGATATCACAAAGCAACCATCAGGAATTTATTTTGTTAAAATGAGTTGGGGAACGGGGGTTGGGAGTGTGAAGGTGGTTAAGGAATGAGAAGCGTGAAAGTTGCAGGTGGAAAGAACACCTGCAACGGTGGAAAATGTCCTGGGCTGCCATTGATTTGGAATCTTCAAACGATCACTACATGACCATCACTGACAACATTTTTGAGACTTGCAATCGGGGTATCCGCATGCGCAATGTATTAACTACCTTGCCTGTTGGTTCATTCACACCAACACATCTTATTTCGGGTAACTCCTATGCATTCAATGGTATCTTAGTTCTTGGTGGGACCGGCTCTACTTTGGCACGCCATTTCATAACCATTAGCAATGCCTTTCGGAATATTACCCCACTCACCATTCAGAACAATACCAATGTTAATCAATTTTACCAGGGAATCAGGCTGGAAAATGTAACCGGTAACCGCGACTATGGGGTCAATGTATCATCAAACACCCTCACCTTTGCCCAATTCAACAGCACCAATTTCTTGTATGGGTTGCGCACATTAGCCTGTGGTCCCATCACCTTCTCGCAAAACCTCGTTACCCGTGCCAATGTAACAGCCGCGCCTGTTTACACCAATAACATGGGCTTTCGTTTCCATGCTCCTGCGGGGTTAAGCGTTGAGTCTTCTGATGAAATAAGTGCCGACAACAACTCCTTCTATTTCTGTGCAGCAGGCATGCGCTTCTTTAACTCCAACGCTCCGCAATATTTAATGTGCAACCTTATGGATAACAACCGCAGGGGAGTAGTATTGCAAAGTTCCTTTATTGGTGACCAAGGCAATGATGTGCAGCCGCAGGATAATCAATGGGTGGGTAGTACTCTAGGATTAGAAGCTGCAGAAGGCGTGGGATCATTTTTGTCCTCGATTTGGCATACCAGAAGTAACACTGCCTATCCATTAGCAGCTTTAAATCAAATACCATTAGTCGGGTCTGGAAACCCAGTTGACATGCCCCCACCTACTACAGGTGGAACTCCGAACTGCACTTACCCTTGCATTGGGCCTGGTTGTAGAATCGCCCATATAGTCAAAATAGCAAAGGAAGAGGACTTTTATATTTCACTCTCTGACGAAAGTAAATGGTCAGCAAAAGTAAAAGCGTATGCAATGCTTAAAGAGGATAGTACTTTGATGTACCAGAACACCAATGACGATTCTGTTTTGCAGGTATTTTACAATTTTGAATCAGGCACTGACATTGGCAAGCTTTATAATGTAAAAGAATACATTAATGCAAACGACCCCGCTAATGCCGAAATTGAAAACAATGCTGTAATGGGTAATCTACAAGCTGAATTAAATTGTAAGATTGTTAATGAAATCTACCTGCAAACATGGGCAATTGATACATTTGACTTAGACATCGTGCAGGTGGCAGCATTAGAATCAATTGCCTACAGCAGTCCTATCGAAGGTGGACCTTGTGTTTATAGTGCAAGAGTGATGCTCGACTTGGATTTAAACGATGGGGTAGAGGAAGGAGAAAGGATGATGAATTTAAATGGTTTCATCAACAAAGCGGCATCTCAATTTGTTATTTATCCTAATCCTGCCACTTCACTTATTAAGATTGTTTCTTCTGAAGCAGGTATATTTCTAATCAAAGCTATTTCAGGAAGGCAAGCAATAAATATTGCATGTGCAGGTGGCATAAAGGAGATTGATGTTAATAGTTTGTCGGCAGGGATATATCTATATAATTTTCAAAATTCTGATGGTTATATAACTACAGGTAAATTATCAATAGTAAAATAATAAAAAATAGTTAGTGCAATTTAAGTTGTAAATTGCACTAACTATTTTTTGCATATGAAGATCCGATTTAGAAGCGTTTGAGATAGTTGTCACAATCTTTATTAACAATATGAAAAAGACACTTTTTATTTTAGGTTTAGTTTGCAATAATCTCGTTGCACAAAACATAGTTCCTAATTCAGCATTCACCAATTATTCCACTTGTCCTACCAGTCAAAATGAACTTTATCTTGCTTATCCTTGGTATAATCCATCAGTATTTCCCAGTACACCTGATTTTTGGCATACTTGTATGAATATTGTACCAAATTATCCGGGTGTTTATTATCAAAATGATCATTCATTGTCTGGTGGTGGATTTGGAGGAATAGGAACATTTTTAGCATTTACCACGAATCCCAATTCAAGAGAATATTTACAGGTGGAATTAACTGACACTCTCCATTCAGGCAGTAAATATTGTGTTGAATTTTACGCTAGTCTAGTCGAATCTTCTGGAATTGCTATAAGTGATTTGGGGATATATTTCTCGGATACAGCAATGTTTCAAACAATCAATCTCCCGTTTTCAGTTAGTCCTCAAATAGAAAATCCTGATACTAATTTTCTCAATGATAAAGTAAATTGGATGCGGATATTTGCTATATATTCTGCTCATGGTGGAGAAAAATTTATAACTCTTGGAAATTTTCGAGATAGTGTTGCATCACATGCTATATTGATGGACAGCAATGCCTTTCAAAACTCTTATTATTTGATAGATGATGTTAGTGTAATCAACTGCGATAGTTTATTTATTGGGTTGCCGGAGCAATCTTTATCTAATTCCATTAACCTGTATCCCAATCCTGCAACTGATGTACTCACTATCACTAACAACGATAAAATATTATCAGTGGCTATTTTAAACATCTTAGGGTGTTCGGTTTTAGAAAATAAAGACAACCTGCAAAACAAATTAACCTTAAACATCAGTTCACTTTCTAAAGGTATCTACTTTGCTTCTATCACAACTACCAGAGGCATGGTAGTTAAAAAGTTTGTAAAGCAGTAGCAATTAAATTAAGTACAGTGTTAGTGATCCATAGTCGCACAACAACCCTTCTTGGTTTTTTTTCATCAACAAGGCAACGCAGGTAGTTTGATTAATGTTTATGCCGCATTTATGTAATTGTAATAAATTCTATCAATGATAATATTCTTGTATTTATCCGGCTTTATCAAATGTTTTCATTCGGGTATTGTAGCAGTTAGAAAATAGATGGGGTTTTACGGTTC
>JANLUX010000313.1:0-26107 GCA_031363705.1 Bacteroidota bacterium | reverse complement strand
GTGTATCAGTATAATTAATCCAATTAGTTGTTTGTGTGTATGAAAAGTGCTGAAAAAATAAAAAGATTAATATTACAATTTTTACTTTATTAAAATTAAATGAATATGATTGGAATTGCATTGAATTAATTCTAATGCAATGTTACGTATTATTTTTAATTAAATTCTATGTTACTCCAATGGGATTTGCTTATACAAAATGTCGAAAATTAACTTCTCAAAGCATTCTCTACCCATGCCTTACCCCAATCCTCAAGTTCCTGTTGATTCCATAACTCCGGATAAAAAATTCTTTTCTGAAAACGTGGCGGCAAATATTTCTGCCAGTTAGTTCCTCCTGTTGCGGGCACATCTCCTTTCTCCATTTGCAGATAACGCACTGCTGATTTATAATGGACGAGCGGCCAGTTTACATTTACATTTATATCAAGCCATTTGAGTGCAGCAATCAACTCAGGATTTTTCTGATCTTCTTCACTGAGCGATTTATATTTCGCCCAAAGATTTTTGTCTTTGTATTTTATTGCATGATCAATAAACTGGTCTTTATATTTTTTTTCAAACTGATCAAGTGTTAAGGTTTTCTTACCTGTTGCAATATCACATGCTCCTTTGTTCCAATAGATGTTATGAAACAATTCTTCAATATCAATTTCTTTATTCTCAAATTGTATTCTTAAATCTTTATCAACTAATTTCATCAGATCAGTACAGCTCATTTCTATGAGCCGGTATTGTGCAGATTGAAATCCGCTTGCAGGCAACAGTGCCATCCGGAAACGAAGAAATTGTTCTTTCTCCATTCCATATACCATGATTGCAAAAGACTGGGTCAGCGATTCGAAATACCTGTTGACACGATTAACACGTTCAATGAAATATTTTACATCCAGTTTTTCTTTCCACCCCAGGTCTTCACCGTCAGGTAATACGTTTCTTCCGTTATACGCTATCTGATTTAATTCATGAAGAGCGAGCTTGAAATAAAGTTCAGTTATCTGGTGATACATGATAAAAATCAATTCATCAGGAAAATCTGTTCGAGGATTTTGAAGTGTTAGCAATGTATCAACGTGTACATAATCCCAATAGGTGAGATAATTACTGGTGAGCAAACCATCGAGATAGCTCTCCATGTTTTGACCCATCAGGTTATATTTGTGTTGCAATTGTTCTAATCGTTGTAAAATATTTTCTGAGAATTCCATGTGTCAAATTTAAGTTTTTTAAGTGCTTTATTATTTGATGATTTTAGTCATAAAAAAAGAGGACACCCTGTATCCTCTTTAATATTTCAATTAATAAAGTTATCGAAAAAAATCACTGTCAGAAATAAATCATACTCGAATTATCTAATCCTTCCTTTTAAAAACAGGCACCGTTGAACATGCTTCTCCATACATAATACTTTTAGCAACCGGACGAAGCAATGCAGTTAGTTCAACGTAAGCTGAAGGAGGAACATAAATATCACTGCAACCTTTGATACTAATTTTTTTATCTGTGTAATCTTTTAAATCAATTTTTGAAATCTGGGTTCGGAAAATTTCTTCTTCTAATTTATTCAAATCACCAAACACAATTTTTTTTGCAAAGGGCTGAAGTTGTGAAGCAACAAGCATAAAAGCCCATGTTGGAACAATGGCATCTGCAGTGCAGGTAATTGCAACAAATTTATTTTCGTATTGATTCCAGATGTGGTTTTTTATTTGGTCACGAAAATCTTTTTCTTTTAAAATTAATTCTTCAAACAAAAAATTTTTCAGGTCAAACAAAACCCGTTCACCTTTTACATATAAATCCTGTAAATCGAATTGCAGTAATTCGCTTTCAGCTACTTTATTTATAATTTCTTCTGACATTTTAATTTACGGTTTACAGTTTACAGTTTACGGTTTCGTGCGTCAGCAACTGTAAACCGCAAACTGTAAACTGACAACTAACTCTCCACCATTGCACCATGGCAGTTCTTGTATTTCTTTCCGCTTCCGCAAGGACATGGATCATTGCGTCCTACTTTTTGTTCAACTCTTACCGGTTGTGCTTTACGTTGTTCATTAGGATTTCCGTTTCCTTCTCCTCCAGTATGTGAAGTGTTTTCAAAACTATCGTGTGATGTTTTTAATTTGCTCAGATCTGTTCTTTGCGGAGCACGCGCTTCCTGCACTTTTTGCTCATCCTGACCTTGTACAGTTCCTTTAAATAAGAATGACATAGTATCACGATTGATCTGTTCCAGCATTTTTTTGAAAAGCTCAAACGATTCAAACTTATAAATCAATAAAGGATCTTTTTGTTCATAAACTGCACTTTGAACGGATTGTTTTAAGTCATCCATTTCACGTAAGTGTTCTTTCCATGCATCATCAATTAATGATAAGGTAACACTGCGCTCAAATGCATTTATTAATTCACGACCATTTGTCTCATAAGCTTTTTTAAGATTTGCCAGCACTTGAATATTATGTATTCCATCGGTAAACGGCACTACTATATTTTCAAAAGCATTGCTTTGATTCTCGTAAATATTTTTTAATACAGGAAACGTTCTGTCTGCAATCAGTTTTGATTTTGCTTTATAATGATCTTCGACAGCAGCAAAAATTTTGGATGAAAGCGCATCCGGTTTTGCCTGCATAAATTCTTCCTTGCTTACCGGACTTTCGATGGAGAATAAACGTATCAACTCTAAATTGAACGCATCATAATCACGATCTTCACTGTAAGTTGCAGCGATACTGTCAACCAAATCATACATCATGTTTTGAAGATCGAGAGTTAAGCGCTCTCCATACAATGCATGCCTGCGTTTTTTATAAACCACTTCACGTTGTGCATTCATCACATCATCATACTCAAGCAAACGCTTGCGTATTCCAAAATTGTTTTCTTCAACTTTCTTTTGTGCACGTTCAATGGAGCTGGTGATCATACTGTGCTGAATCACTTCACCTTCTTCAATACCCATGCGATCCATCAGCTTTGCAATTCTTTCTGAACCGAATAAACGCATGAGGTTATCTTCTAACGAAACAAAGAACTGCGAAGAACCCGGATCTCCCTGACGTCAGGCACGACCACGCAACTGGCGGTCAACACGTCTGGAATCATGACGCTCAGTACCAATGATTGCCAAACCACCTGCTTCTTTAACACCTGGTCCAAGCTTTATATCAGTACCACGACCCGCCATATTAGTTGCAATGGTTACGGTTCCTGATTTACCTGCTTCAGCAACAATCTCAGCTTCGCGCTGATGGAGTTTTGCATTCAATACATTGTGTTTGATGTTTCGCAGTTTCAACATCCGGCTGATCAATTCAGAAATTTCTACAGATGTTGTTCCAACCAAAACAGGTCTGCCCGCTTGTGTGAGTTTTACAATTTCTTCAATAACCGCATTGTATTTTTCGCGTGTTGTTTTATATACCAAATCTTCCTCATCCTTACGAACCATCTTTCGATGAGTAGGAGTGGAGACCACATCTAATTTGTAAATCTGCCAGAACTCTCCCGCTTCTGTCTCAGCAGTACCTGTCATACCAGCAAGTTTGTGGTACATGCGAAAATAATTTTGCAATGTAACAGTTGCATAAGTTTGTGTGGCTGCTTCAATCTTTACATTTTCTTTTGCTTCAATTGCCTGGTGCAATCCATCACTGTATCTTCTCCCATCCAGCACACGACCAGTTTGTTCATCCACAATTTTTATTTTGCCATCAGCAATAATGTACTCCACATCATTTTCAAAAAGTGTGTAAGCTTTTAATAATTGATTGATGGTATGAACGCGTTCTGACTTAACTGCAAAGTCGCGCATCAATTCATCCTTGCGTTCTATTTTTTCCTGTGGTGTTGCATCGCTTTTTTCAATATCCGCCATCACTGAACCCACATCAGGCATCGAATAAAAATTAGACTCATCATTATGTGTACTGATCAGGTCGAGTCCTTTTTCTGTTAATTCAATGGTGTTGTTTTTTTCATCAATCACAAAAAACAATTCAGCATCCACTTTATGCATTTCTTTTGACTGATCCTGCATGTAATGATTTTCGGTTTTCTGCATCAAGGCACGCACACCTGTTTCACTCAAAAACTTTATCAACGCTTTGTTCTTTGGCAATCCGCGGTGCGCACGAAGCAATGCCAAACCGGTTTCATCTTCTTTTTCTTTGTCACCAAATTTTTTCTTCGCATCAGCAATCACCGTGTTAATGTAATTACGCTGTGCATTCACTAACTGCTCAACTTTTGGTTTGAGTGCAAAAAATTCCTGATTCTCTCCTTTAGGGGTAGGTCCTGAAATAATCAATGGCGTACGAGCATCATCAATCAATACAGAGTCAACCTCATCCACAATCGCATAATGATGTTCGCGCTGAACCATGTCCTCAGGATTGCGAGCCATGTTATCACGTAAGTAATCAAAGCCAAATTCATTGTTGGTTCCATAAGTGATGTCAGCGAGATAAGCGTTTCTTCTTTCAGGAGAATTGGGTTGGTGCTTATCAATGCAATCAACCCTTAAGCCGAGAAATTCAAATACAGGACCGTTCCATTCAGAGTCACGCTTTGCTAAGTAATCATTCACTGTAACCACATGCACTCCTCTTCCTGCCAAAGCATTTAAATAAAGCGGCAATGTTGCCACCAAAGTTTTTCCTTCACCGGTTGCCATCTCAGCAATTTTTCCCTGGTGCAAAACAGCACCACCAATCAGCTGCACATCATAATGAACCATGTCCCAGGTAATCATATTTCCTGCAGCAAGCCACGAATTTTTATAAATCGCACGATCACCTTGTATCGTTACGTTACTTCGTTTTGCAGCAATGTCACGATCCAGTTGAAGTGCGTTTACTTCCAGTGTTTCATTTTCTTTAAATCTGCGCGCTGTTTCTTTCACCACTGCAAAAGCAGCAGGTAAAAGCTCAAGCAGTATTTCTTCAATCTTAGCATTCCGTTCTTTTTTTAATTCATCAATACGTGCGTAAGCTTGTTCTTTCTCTGCCATATCCATGTCAGGGTTTTCTTCCACACGCTGGTTAAGTTCGTTTAACTCATTTTCAATATCAGCGATATAATCAGTAATCTGTTGTTTAAATTCAAATGTTTTGGCGCGTAATTCATCATTGCTCAATTCAGCAAGGGCAGGAAATTCCGCTTTGGCTTTTTCAGAAAGAGGAACTAATTCTTTCATATCCCGATCACTTTTATTGCCAAAAAATTTACGAAGGGTTTTATTTACAAGTTCTAACATGTCTTAAACTGGTTTTATCGCCTTAAATAGTATGGATTATTAAAATATAATTACAGCTTACAAAGGTACAATTATTCGCTGAGGCTAAATCCGTCTTCCATTACAATGCCAACAAGCGGAATTAATCTTAGAGCTGCAATTTCCGCAGAGAAGGTGACAATTTGTAGGTAATGGCAACCACTAACAAGGTGACAGCACCGCCAAAAATCACCGAAGGAACCAATCCTAAAAGTTTTGCGGCAAAACCTGATTCAAAAGCACCAATCTCATTACTGCTTCCTACAAAAATATTATTTACCGAAGCTACACGACCCCGCATTTCATCCGGAGTAAAACTTTGCAGAATAGTGGAACGGATTACTACACTTACATTATCAAACGCTCCGCTAAAAAACAGGATGGCAAATGATAGATAAAAATTATGCGAAAGAGCGAATGCGATCATACATAAACCAAATCCCGCAACGCATAACAACAATTTAATACCGGCATTTTTACGTGGAGGATGATGAGCCATTAATAACGCCATAATAACCGCTCCCACTGCCGGTGCTGCACGCAAAAAACCTAATCCCTGCGGACCAACATGTAAAATCTTATCAGCGAACATTGGCAACAGTGCAACAGCTCCGCCAAATAGCACCGCAAATAAATCAAGCGATAGCGCAGCCTTAAAAATATTGTTCTTAAATACGTAGCGGATACCTGATAATAAAGAATCTTTAAGTGTTTCTGTTTGACTGAATAACGCAATGGGTTTATGCGAGATACGATAATAATACAGGATGCAGATGGCAATGAATCCACAAACAATGATGCTGGAAATGCCTGCACCAAAATATCCGTAACACAAACCTCCTAATGCTGGTCCTGCTACAGCACCTAATTGCCATACTGTGCTATTCCATGTAGAGGAATTTACATAGTTGTCCTTAGGTACCAATTGCGCCCAGAAAGCTGATTGTGCGGGATAATGAAAACCTCTGGCAATACCAATTATAAAAATTACAAAATAGGCGAGCCATACTGAACTCCCCACATAATTATAGACATACAAAACCAAAAAACCCGAACCTAAAAACATAAGCAAGGTTGTCCACATTAAAATACTTTTTCTGCTTACGCGATCAGCAATATGACCTCCATAAAGCGAAAGAGAAATTGCCGGAATTGCTTCTGCTAATCCAATAATACCTAATGAAAGGGGATCGTGGGTTTTTTCATACACTAACCAGCTTACAATAACTGCCTGCATTTGCAAGGCTAACGTTAACAGCAGTTTTGCCCATATAAAATACCGGAACTCTTTAAAGCGTAACGATGCATAAGGATCGTGTGCTGTGGGAGAAAGCGGTTTTTTCATAGCGGGCTAAAAATAACAAAGGCTTACTTCATTATCTGAAATAAGCCTTAACGTAAACTTTGTTTATATCAATATTCATCCTCATTAAAGAAGAAGTCGTCCTTGGTGGGATAATCAGGCCATATCTCTTCGATGGTTTCATAAGCCTCCCCTTCATCCTCCAGCTCCTGTAAATTTTCAATCACTTCCATGGGTGCACCGGATCGAATTGCGTAATCAATTAATTCGTCTTTTGTGGCAGGCCATGGGGCATCCTCAAGGTGAGAGGCGAGTTCAAGAGTCCAATACATTGTAAATCCGTTTTTGTTTTGTCCTGATAAAACTTCTTAATACAAGAAAGTTTTAAAGGGCTGCAAAAGTAAAAAAATCTTTTACTTAGAAAAGAAATTGTAAAAGCTGTTAAAAAACTTGTTATAATCTTGGACTCCAGGGGGTTTCAGCAATATTTTTTTGCTGTGCCATCCATCGGGCGAGCACAAACAGGTAATCAGAAAGGCGATTGAGATACACTTTCACCTTGTCATCAACTAAGCTCTGTTCTTCCAGTTGAACAACTAATCTTTCGGCCCTCCGGCAAACACATCTTGCAAGATGACAAAACGAAATAGTATTATTTCCACCGGGAAGAATGAAGGAACGCAACTCAGGTAAATGGTCATCCATTCTATCAATTTCTTTTTCAAGAATAGCAATGTCATTATCGGTGAGATCAGGAATTTTCATTTTAGATTTTTCAGGATCAGATGCGAGGGAAGAGCCGATGGTAAACAGACGATCCTGAATTTCGAGCAGTAAGGTTATTGAATGATCATCAATTCCCTGGTCGCGTATTAAGCCAATCCACGAATTGAGTTCATCAATAGTGCCATAAGATTCGATGCGCAGATGAGATTTAGGAACACGTGTACCTCCGATAAGTGAAGTCTGACCCTTATCACCGGTTTTAGTATATATTTTCATTGTGTAATTTCTTTTGGTTCAGCACGGTAAATTTTCTCATTCTTAAAATCTCCTTCCACTAATCCGTCTTTAAGTCTTATAATCCGATGAGCATGCCGTGCAATATCTTCTTCGTGCGTAACTAAAATAACGGTGTTGCCTTTCTTATGAATCTCTTCCAGTAAAATCATTATTTCTTCTGAGGTTTTGGAATCAAGATTTCCTGTTGGTTCATCCGCTAAAATGATTGAAGGATTTGTAACCAATGCGCGTGCAATAGCAACACGTTGACGCTGACCTCCTGATAATTCATTTGGACGATGGCTGACACGATCACCCAAGCCCACATCAGTGAGTGTTTTTAATGCACGTTTGTTCCTTTCATCTTTTGAAAATCCTGCATACACTAACGGAAGTGCTACATTATCCAATGCTGTACTTCTTGGCAATAAATTAAATGTCTGAAACACAAAACCGATTTGTTTATTCCGTATTTCGGCTAATTCATTATCGCTTCTGTTGGCAACAGAAGTACCATCCAGATAATATTCTCCGGTAGTTGGCGTGTCAAGACAACCAAGCACATTCATTAAAGTAGATTTGCCTGAGCCGGATGAACCCATTAATGCCACGTATTCATTCTTGTGTATTTCCATAGAGATGGAACGCAACGCATGAATGGTTTCAGTACCTACTTTATAGATACGGCTGATGTTATTGACTTTAATTACGGGTTGCACAATAATGTTTATAATGTGTTTTCAAAAATAGTGAGAAGTAGTGATTAATATCGCAAAGCAGTTTTTGCATGTGGCATATTATTGTATATTTGAGATACTAAAATGAATATGCTAAGTTTATGAGTAAGCATAAAACAGGTCGTGAACAGCAACACGCTACAGATCATCAGCATCTCGAGCGCATTTCACCGTATAAAACATTTTTATTTTTTTCTTTGACAGGAAGCACAATCTTATTTCTTTCATTGATATTGATGTTTGTCATCTGGCTTACGCACAATCCACCGGTCGGACATTTTAATATGCCCAAACCTTTTATCCTAAGTACAATCGTATTGCTGATCACCAGTTATATCGTTACGCTTGCACAACGTGCTTTTAAAACAGATGACAGCAAGTTGCTTATTCTTTCCTTTACTGCTTCTTTGGGTTTAACCATGCTCTTTACCTGCCTTCAATTTTTAGGTTGGAGAGATTTATACAACCAGGGATTTTTTATCAATGGTGAAATAGGAATTTCATTGGTTTATATTATTACGGGCTTACATTTTTTTCACGTTATGTGTGGCTTGCTGTGGCAATTTTATTTAAGTCTGCGAGCTTACGATGTTTGGAATGATCCGGTAAAATCATTGCTTTACTTCAGCAATAAGTTTGAAGGAGCCCGTATTGATTTGTTCTCTGCTTTCTGGCATTTTGTTGATGGGCTTTGGCTCTGTCTTTTTCTTACTTTTCTTTTCACATTGTAAATTTATCAATGACCTACTTTAAGTTGTGTTTTATACTTGCCTTGTTTTTTGTTGGTTGTAAAAAAGAAAATAAAACCACGCTCGATTATTCAGAAATCAGCAGCGGCACCAATTTTAATCTCCGGTGTATTTATAAATTTAATAACGATACTTTGTTTGCAGGAGGTGGTGATGACAGCCATGGAATTATTTTAATCAGTAGCAATCAGGGAGCGAGCTGGCAGGTTTATTCCCAATCTTTTTTTTCAAGAGTGAATGCTGTTTATTTCAGGAATGCCATGGAAGGATTTGCTGCGTGTAATAATTTTTTGCTGATGAAAACAAATGATGGAGGAGTGCATTGGGATTCCATAGTGCAATATTGGGTGCCTTATCAATACCAGACTAATTTATATGATGTGAAATTTATCAATGACAGCACCGGATTTTTTTGTGGAGGAGAGGAATATGGTCATGGAATAATTGGAAGAACCACTGATGGCGGTCAAACATGGGAGTACACTTTTGTTGATCATGAAATGCGAAGTGTTGATTTCAAAAATAACTTACAAGGGTATTGCGGAGGTTACGGAGCCATGCTTTACACTGAAGATGGTGGAAAAAAATGGCAGCTTACCGAAAGCAACAATGAGTTCATCACATCCATTAGGTTAACAGCTTCCAATGGAGTAGCATGTGGTTATGATGGAGGATTGTTAAGAAATGTAAATTCATTGAACTGGGAAAAAACAAGTAGCAGCAATCATTCATTGGGTTCGCGGTTACATTTCAATTCAGTTTCCACATTTGATAACACTAATTATTTTGTTTTTGGCAACAATGGAAAATGCGCTTTAAGCACTGATGCAGGAAGCGAATGGCATTATGCAACCGCTTTTGATGAGCAAAATATTTTTGACGCAGTTATGCTTACTTCCTTTTCAGGGATTGCAGTAGGAGAACACGGAAAAATTTTTCATTTCAATAAATAATTCTCTTTGCAATAATTAAGCAACTACTTTTATCCCGCGAATATTATTGTTTTAATTATCCTTATCATTCAATGACTGTTTTATACGAAGACAATCACCTCATCATAGTAAATAAATCACCGGGAGAAATTGTGCAGGCTGACAAAACCGGTGATGAACCTTTGAGCAGTCTTGTAAAAAAATTCATCAAAGAAAAGTATGACAAGCCGGGCAATGTTTTTCTGGGAACCATTCATCGCATTGACCGTCCTGTGAGTGGTATTGTACTTTTTGCACGCACCAGCAAAGCGCTTGAAAGGATGAATAAATTATTTGCCGAAAAAGAAATTCAGAAAACTTATTGGGCTGTTGTAAAAAATAGACCTCCTAAAGATGCTGACACTTTGATTCATTACCTGATTAAAAATGAAGCAACCAATAAAAGCTTTGCATACAACGAAGAAACTCCAAAAGCATTAAGAAGTGAGCTCAGCTATCGCATAATTGCAGATTCAGATAAATATTATTTACTCGAAATAAATCCTGTTACCGGCAGGCATCATCAGATCCGTGTGCAGTTGAGTACCATTGGTTGTCCTATAAAAGGAGATTTAAAATATGGTTTTGGCAGAAGTAATCCGGAAGGATCTATTCACCTGCATGCACGTGCCATAAAATTTCAGCATCCTGTCAGCAACATTCCAATGTTTATAGAAGCTACTCCGCCTGATGAAGTGCTATGGAATTATTTTTACAATCTGTTGCATACTAATTAACGAATGGGAACTGTTGCATACTAATTAACGAATCAGATACGAATGTTACGAATAAACGAATGCGGTTACGATTTCGTTGTAGCCATATTTCATTCGTTAATTCGTAACCATCAAAAAGATTATGTTTGACTTTATCAATCCTACAATTAATGTTTTGAAAGAACTCATTCCTTTCCTTAGTGAGAAATCCAAAACAGAAAACATCACCAAGCGATTGGTATTACGTGAGCTTCGCGATAATCTCAAAGTGCTGATATATGCTTACGAGAAAAAAGCTGATGTTGATAAAGTAATTGACCGGCTTAATAACGCTGCTATTAAAGATGCAATGAAAAGTGGTTTTGATTTTAATAAAATCCGCAAAGGAAAAATCACTGATGATCTGATTAAAGAGGAGCGCAACAAAAAATATACGGGATGGAGTTGTGAGCAGCTTTTCGATAAAGTGGATGAAAAAATTGAAGAGTTGCGTCTCATCAAAAGCCTTTATTCCAACCTTGATGAATCACACAAAAACATGACCTTGATAATTGGAAACCTTTACTTCAGAATGAAATTGCTTGCGGATTTTATAAGGCACAAAGAGATTTAGGATTTGAGGATTTAGGATTTCAGGATGTAAAAACCCTCTTCCCATATCCACACATCCAAAATCGCGATTTAGGATTTCAGGATTTAGGATTTCAGGATGTAATTCCAAACATCCAAAATCCAAACATCCAAAATCCACACATCCAAAATCCTCACATCCTAAATCCTTACATCCCAAATCCTTAGATCCTAAATCCATACATCAAAAAATCATCCTCCCTTCTTATCTTTGTAATTCGTTCTTAAAAATAGGGGGTCGACAGGAATCGACAGCTAGTGCAATTCATGTGTAAGCATGCCGGGCGTTGTGAGCAGTCCCGTAAAAAATAACTCTCAATCGCTTTAAATGGCGAAACTTCTTATGCACTTGCAGCTTAATTCTGCCCAGCAGAATGGCTTAATTCAGATTACAAGGTAGTCTGAACAAGTTGCCCCGCTCTTTCCCACGCTCATCGGGATTGGGATTGGGGCATCGAAATGATGAGCTGGCTATGGCAGGGTCATGATGTCATAGTAAGATAAAATGAATACGGAGGGTGTGGGTTTGCATTTCGCCATCATTTTCCCGACAATCAAGCAAATGCTAAGCATGTAGAAAGCGCAGGTATTCCTTGTCTGGACGTGGGTTCAAATCCCACCGGCTCCACAACAGTTAAATGCAGGTCATATATTATTAATGACCTGCATTTTTTTTGAGTGATTTTTTTCTATATCAGATTTAACCCTGTTCAATCACTTGTTTTCACCATTCAGTCTACTTTTTGCATTAATGAAATTGCCAATTGTTTCATTTGTACACTGATGCTGATGTTCATTTCAGCATGAGTAGTTCAGATTTACTAACGATTAAATTTTCTTTATGAAAAAACTATTATCTCTTGTAGCTTTATTGAGTTTGATGTATCACTCTGTAAAATCCCAAACATGGTCATTGCATCAGCAACGTGCCAACCTGGAATTTACCGACATCAAATTCCTGAATGCAAACGAAGGCTTTGTATTTGGTGATTCACTTATCAGCGGAGTTAGCATTGCTGCAGTAATTCTTAAAACCGTTGATGGCGGACAAACATGGTCAACCAGTGTATTGAGTAATCCCAATTACAGCATTTCAAAAACTTTTTTTCTTAATTCCAATGAAGGTTTTATTGCCGGAAGGGCAGGAGGTGGGAACTCGGGATTATTTTTAAAAACGATAGATGGAGGAACGACTTGGATCAATCCTTACATCTTTAACGGACGACCATTCAATGTTTGTTTTCTCAATTCTTCTCTCGGTTGGGTGATGGGAAAAGATGGATTTCTTTCAAAAACTATTGATGGCGGCATCACATGGAATACACAAACCATTACTAGCGAAGATATCAATGCAATGCGTTTTTTTAATGCTGCACAGGGTGTGATGGCATGCGATAATGGTGAATTATATATTACCAATGATGGTGGATTAAATTGGAACCTTGTTTCAACTCCGGCTTCAGAAGATTTAATTTCCATTGCTGTAAATAATAACAGTGCGTGGATATGTGGTGCAGCAGGTACACTGATATACTCTTCAGATGCAGGATTAACCTGGTCATTACAAACTGCTGCAATAAATATTGATTTCAATGATATATCATTTCCTGACGGAAGTAATGGATACACCGCAGGGATTGCCGGCATTATTAACCGAACACAAAATGCTGGTATGCTCTGGCAAAATCAAAACAGTAATTGTGTTGATGAGATTGTTGCCATTTCTGTTCCTGATGTAAATCATGGATGGTTTTGTACTGCCACAGGTGACATTTATAAAATGGGAACAACTACAAATAATTCAGCATCTTTTACCCTGATCAATCAAAATGTTTTTCCTAATCCTGCTATTGAAAATATTAGGATTTCATTCGATCAGATGTTACCTGCCAATACACCCATTGCAGTTTATTATTTATCAGGACAATTATGTTTAAGTCAAATGCTTTCGCATGAGAGCAATGATTTGAATATTTCAATTAATAATTTATCACCCGGACTTTACATGACCGAAGTATTATTGACTGATAAAAAATATCATTCAAAGTTTATAAAAACCAATAACTAATAATTTCCTTAAAATGAAAGCAAGGTTGAAGAAAAATAAATCCATTCCGCAAAAGAGTGCAACAGATCGAAGGGCTTTCATAAAAAAACTTGGAATGGGAATTATTGCTACATCAGCTTATACTGTTATTTCCATCACACCGTTTGCATGCAAGCATGATTCTATTGAACCTACTTTCAGAGGAGGATATTAATAACGAGCAAGCATAAAAAAATATTATGAAAAATATTTTAATCAGGCGCGTTGACAATCTTGGTGATATGATTTTAATGATGCCTGCATTAAAGCTGCTTCGCTATCATTTTAAAAATGATAAAATCACATTGATGGTAAAGCCTGAACATCGTGTGCTTGTTAAACAATATGCTGATAATTTTTTAAGTCCTTTATCTGTTGAAGACTTCAAAACCCTCTCGTCATTCTATCATCATTGCATCAATATTGAATATTCACTACCGGTAAATAATAAGCCACCCTCCAAAAAAAAGCTTTCAAAAATTATTCACATCGGAACATTGGATTGGCAAATTCAGAAACATATAAGCCGTCATTTAACTGATGGTGTAAAAGCATACGGTATAAATGGCAGGTATCAAAAGCCACAATTAATTATTGATAAGGTTGCTCAACAGGAAGCCTTCTGCTGGTTGAAAGAAAATAAAATTTATACAAGAGCAAACCTTATTGTTTCACTGGATCCTAACTGCGGCTTTGAAAAAAAATCATGGTTGTTATCACGTTTTATTGAAGTTTGCAAATACCTCATCAGCGATTTCAATGCAACCATTATTATTCCTGCTGCTTCTGCATCTGACCCGAAAGCTATAAAAATTAAAAATAGTTTACCAATAAATAAATGTTTTATTCTGGGAGGTAAGCACCTGGATGTGGTTGCTGCGGTTTTACGAAAATGTGATTTGCATATTGGCAACGACTCAGGCATTGGTCATCTGGCAGCAGCTGTTAATATACCTACTGTTACTATTTTCGGTCCTACTGATCCCTTGCTCTGGAAACCTTCCGGAAAAAAATCTGTTGTTATTGTTAAGCCGGAAATTAATTGTCAGGGAGGATATGAGCATGCAATAAAATGTAAAGTGCAGAAATGCCTTTTGAGTATCAAAACAAAAGAGGTGATTGATGGGATTTTATTTTGTCTTACAAAATTTGTGAACCAGGAAAAATTATTTTCCCTAACAGATTTAAAAGTAAGTGATCACCTTTTTATCAAAAAATCTTCCAAAGGATATGTTCTCCGGAATAACGCAACACAACATTCATGCATAGTAAAAAACGGATGGAGAAATGTTAAAAAAGTGTTGAGCAGTATCAGTGAAACTAACAACATTAAATCACTGTTGCAAAATCAACCACACCAAAAACCATTGATTGACATGTTGATGATGCATCGGGTATTGGAACCATCATGAGTTAAAGCAAATATAAATGCCAGTGATTTTATATTTCTTATAGAAACTCAAAATTAATTCTTCAATCTGTTGCTGAAAGCGCCTTCAACTCTTCCGCCTTGTTCAGATAAAATTGCGCCTGTTGTGCGTTACCCATACTCTGGTAAGTGATGCCGATAAAATAATAAGCCTGTTGATAATTGGGATCAATAGTAATAGCACGGTTAAAATTACTGATAGCAGTATTGTAATCTTTTTGCATGCCATAACAACTTCCAAGATTGGCAAATGCCTCCGCATAATTTGGGTTAAGCTCACATGCTCTGGTAAATGCTTTAATTGCTTCTGAATAATTTCCATGTTTAAAAAATACAGTTCCGATATTATTGTGCACTGTCGGATCAGTGGGGTTGTACTTCAAAGCGGTTTCATAAAAATAAACTGCTGAGTCAGGCTTGTTAAGCCGGTCATATATTACTCCTAACTGATTCCATGCATCTGTAAAAGAGGGATAAATACTCACCGATTTTTTTAACTCAGCAATACTCACCTGCATAATGCTGTCCTTTTGTTTTGCTGACATCTCCTTTGTAAACTCCTCTTTGTTGATGTGGTTTCCTAGGTAATAATGTGTGCGTGCACTGTTGGGTGAAAGATGAACATCATTACTATAAAGTGTGTAATTGGATTTCCATACCGGGTTTCGCGAAATGGTTTTCACACCAAATGCAATTACAATTAACAGTGTAAGCGCTATAGGTTTAATATTTTGCTGAAAGAAATTTTGAATAGATTGATAAGAAACCTGAACTGCAGAAATTTTTGAAATTAAATATCCGATTGCCATGCACCATCCAAGTGAAGGAGTAAACATCAAACGTTCGCCCATGGAAGTGCCGATGAGGATAAATATATTGGAGGATAATGATGCAGTGATAAAGAAAAATAAAATCCCGAATGAAATCCAGTTTCTTTTTTTGAACTGCCATATTGCGATAATCGCCAAAGCAATAAATAATGCGAATGAAACAATGAAACGATAATCACTTAAACCTATGATGGGGAGCTGGTATGCTGAATAATCAAAAACCAACGGATGAGGAAAGAAAAAAAGCTTTACATATAAACCCATGATAAAAACTGCAGTGGCAAACCGATGTGCAAGGTCAGGAGCAAGCACCAGTAAGTTATCAATCCCTGCATGAAGTTCTGCAGCTGCCAGGCCGGTAACACTTCGCCTGATGAGAATAAAAATAATTGCTACGGTGAGCAATGAAAAAAAAGTTCGCAGCTGAATTTTTTTTGGTGCATCAGTAAAAAAATAAACTGCCAACGGAAATACTCCCATAAATGTGATGGAAGATTCTTTGCTCATCAATGCACAGAAATAAAACAACAGTGCAAGAAATAATTTTTTTACTTCTGCCTGCTGCGTGTAATCATAAACATATCGCAACGCACAAATGCAGAAAAGCAAACCAAGAATCTCATCCAGACTTTTAATATTAGCTACTACCTCAGTATGTATCGGATGCGCCATAAATAATAATGATGCTACAAAAGCAAACACTTTATTTCCTTTTGAATAAAGATTTAATGTATTGAACAGCACCCAACCTGTTAATGCAAATGCAATCACATTCATCCAATGTCCGATGGATGGATTGTTAGGAGACAATGCCCATTGAATTGCAAATAATGATTTTGTTATGGGACGATATAAATCATCAGATACAAAAATGTATCCGAAGCGATAAGTAGTTTTAAATATAGGAGGTATTGCTGACCAGCCTTGTCTTGTAAGTTTGTTTTCTAAAATGATGCTATAGTCATCAAGCACATAACCGTGACCCAATGTGTTTGCATACAATACAAAAGCACACAACGAAACAATTAAACCTAACCAACGGAGTAAAATTTTATCCTTTGAAATTTCTTTAATAACCTGCTTGCCCGCAGACTTGGGAACTTCTGCAGATCTTTGAAATTTTTCTTTTTTGGTCAGCTTACGTTGCATATACTCTCATGATTATGAATAACGTGGTTACAGTTATAATCTCCTTATCACTTAGGCACCTCACTACTCAAATTCATACTATCACTTTTTGCTTTCGCTTCAAATTCTTTGATTAATTCATCAGGAGACTTACCAAGGTTTGCCAGAGAAACACGCACATCATTTGCTAATTTATGATCAGGATATTGTGCAAGGAATTTTTCATAATATTCTTTTGCTTTGGGTATATCATTTAATTCCGTTTCAGAAATAAATCCTTGCAGAAATAAAGCAATAGAGGTTTTGGAATAAGTGGGATAACGTTGAATACGCTGATATAATTCAATGGCTTTTTCCGGCTGATGAATTCCGTTTGTTAAATCAGCAGCACGAAATAAATATTCAGCACTCATCGAATCATCCTGAAATTTATCTGCGTAAGCAAGATACTGGTGAATTACATCAGCCGCTTTTTGTTTGTCAGGTACAGCTGCTGAATCATTTTTTAATTTTTGCTCAGCCGAAGCAATATCTTTTTGCATTTTTTGTTTTCCGCTTCCGCAAGAAGCAATCAGGAAAACACTTGCTGTAAAAATTAATAGTATTAAATTTTTCATGTATGTTTTGTTTTATTATTAATGATTAGTAAAAATCTGTAGTCATTTAAAAGGGAGAATCTTTCTCTTTACGCATGTGATTGAATACAATCTTATCCATCATGCCCGGAAAAAATTTATTCATCCACACAGTAAGCTTTCCATTGGTTGTCAAAAGTAAATCCCGTTTACGTTTTATCACTGCATGAAAAATTGCATTTGCAACTTCATCAGCACTCATCATATTTTTTTCATCACGTGGTGAATCGCCCTGTGTTTTTCCTTCAGCATTTAATGCTGTATTGCGAATGTTAGATGCTGTAAATCCCGGGCATGCAACCAATACATTTAATCCTGTGTTTAAATTTTCTGTGCGTAAAGATTCTAAAAACCCTTCCATCGCAAACTTAGATGCTGAGTAACCTGTTCGTCCGGGTAATCCTTTTTTTCCGGCAACGGAAGAAATACCGACAACACTTCCTTTGCTCTGCAATAAGTAAGGCAAGGCATATTTGGTACAATACACAGTTCCCCAAAAATTAGTTTGCATCACACTTTTAATAACTTTTAAATCGAGCGAATTAAATAAAGCACGCATGCTTATACCTGCATTGTTAATCAGCACATCAATTTTTCCAAACTCTTTTACAGTTTGGTCAATCATTGCTTTGCATTCTTCTTCATTTCCTGCATCACAACTAATTGCAGTTACCTGCGCATTTTGTTTGGGAAATTTTTTTATTTCTTCTAAAAGTTTTTCTTTGTTACGTGCAGTCATTACAACGTGTGCTCCTTCATTAAAAAATTTCTTTGCACAGGCAAGTCCGATCCCTGAAGAAGCTCCTGTAATAATAACCACTTTATCCTGCATCATCGAACGCAAATGTATATTAATCTAATTTTGGCGCAAGCCCGGGCAAGTATATGCAGTTAATCGAAGTTAGAAGTACAAGTGATGTAAAAGATTTTCACCATGTACCTTTTATTATTTATAAAAACATTCCGCAATGGATCCCTCACCTGAAACAAGACGTAGAAAAGATTTTCGATCCTGAAAAAAATAAATTAATTAAGGATGGAGGTGAAGTAATCCGCTGGTTGTTAAAAAATGAAAATGGAGAATTGATAGGAAGAGTGGCGGCATTCTTTCATCCTGCCACAGCAAAATCATTTGATCAGCCTACAGCAGGAATGGGTTTTTTTGAATGTGTGAATGATGAGCAATCAGCTTACAAACTTTTTGATGCTTGCAAAAACTGGCTTCAATCAAAAGGAATGGAAGCCATGGACGGACCAGTGAATTTTGGAGACAGAAATCAGTTTTGGGGATTGCAGATTGATTGTTTTGATGAGCCACCCATTTATCCATTGAATTATCATCAGCCGTATTACCGTCAATTTTTTGAATCGTATGGCTTTCAGGATTATTTCAGGCAATTTGTTTTCTGGCGTGATATACGCATACCTGCTCAACCCATTTTTATCCGCAAGTACAGCCAGCTTAATAATGATCCTGATTTCAGCATGAGCAACATTCGTGGAAAATCTATCGAAAAAATAGCAGAAGATTTTCGGGCAGTGTATAATGGTGCATGGTCAGGTTTAGAGCATTTTAAAGAAATGAAACCGGAAACAGCATTAAAGCTTTTGAAGTCAATGAAGCCGGCAATTGATCCTGACATCATTATTTTTATTTATCATAAAAATAAACCTGTTGCTTTTTATATTAATCTTCCTGAGCTGAACCAGATATTCCGTTATGTAAAAGGAAACCTGAATTGGTTAGGTAAATTAATTTTCGTTTATCATAAATTAAAGAAAACTCCTACAAGGATGACAGGTGTTGTTTTTGGAGTGGTAAAGGAATGGCAGGGAAAAGGGTTGGAGGCAGCATTGATAGTTTATGCGGAGAAAACCATTGTTCCGAAAGGACATTATAAAGACACCGTGCTAAGCTGGATAGGAGATTTTAATCCTAAAATGATTAAGATAACTGAAAACCTGGGAGCCACATTGCATCAGACATTTATCACCTATCGCTATCTTTTTGATCGTACAAAAGAATTTAAACGGGCTCCGGTTCAATAAAAATGAAATACTTTTTATTGATTACCAACAGTTTCACCAGATGTTGAATAATAATTCAATGATTTTGGATTTAAAAGAATAGAAATCCTATTTTTGCGCGCGCTTTTAGCCTACATGACTAAGAGTTGACCAAAGATCGAAAGATCCGATTCCGTAGCTCAGCTGGTAGAGCATTACACTTTTAATGTAGGGGTCCTGGGTTCGAGCCCCAGCGGGATCACAATAACATCATCATAACGCTTGTTAACTTTTTGTTTAACAAGCGTTTTTTATTTGTGGATTTAAACCTTCCTGATATCTTCTTAAGCTTGCATATTTCCCTATTCAATCATTTTTATTAACGTTATTATTTTGCTGTGAATACACTTGCATTCAATTTAAAATCTAAATCTTATGAAAAACACAAACAAACTGGCTGCGATAGCCTTCTTAATTATCGCAATGGTAAATCAGGGATTTTCCCAAAGCTGTGCTATTCCAACCGGATTGGCTGCTGCACCCATAAATTCGACTACTGAAAAATTAACCTGGCATACAGTAGCAGGTGCCAATTCGTATCAGGTGCAAGTGGACAATGAATCTCCTAACACAAGCTTTTTTCATTTAGAAAATACTGTTAGCGACACTTTCTTAACCGTTTCAGGTTTAACTGCAAATGCCCGTTACAAATTCAAGGTGCGTTCTAATTGTGGTAGCACTCATTCCAACTATTCACCTGCAATTGCATTTAATGCAGGATCAGCTTCCAGCACGTGTGGTATTCCTGCAACGCTGGCACCCACCAACATTACTTCATCAGGAGCAAGACTGCGTTGGACTTCTACCGGAGCAACCAGTTACCGTGTGAGAATTGAAGATGCATCAGGAAATAATGTTGACTATTTGCGAATAGTAAATACGAGTGCTTTATTCTTTGATATAACAGGATTAAATTCTTCATCCAATTATAAGTTTAAGGTTCGCTCTAATTGCAATGGTACAATAGGACCATGGTCAGCATGGAGAAATTTTACAACAAGTGCTCCACGATTAAGCAATACAAATGATGAAGTAAGCACGCAAGTGAATGTTTATCCAAATCCTGCAACTGATGAAATTAATATTTCATTTGGTGAAATGTCAACATTAAATACTTCGGTGGCAGTTTATGATCTTGCAGGTAAATTAATGTTTACAAAGAATTTAACTTCAGAGGGTAGTACTCAGAAATTATCAGTAGTCGAATTGCCTGATGGTTTATACAATGTTGTTATCACTAAAGGTAATGAAACCTTCAATAAAAAAATAAGCATCTCGAAATAATTTCTTCACTGACAAAAACAAACCGGTGTTAACAATAACCCGGTTTGTTTTTTTTTACGGGAATGATGTTTCTGTGCCTTTGAAAAATCCTGTTATATATACATTGTTAATTATCTGATTCAAATAAAATGGATAGAGCCAACTAATGCACTTTGAATCGGATTACATTCTGGCCTTCATTTGAACTAAACTTCATCACATAAAGTCCTTTAGCAATATCTTTTATTTTTTTCACAGCGTTAACCTCTCCCTGTTTGCATAGCTTATCGAATACATTGGCTACACATTTACCTGTGCCATCACACATTTCTGCTTTTATCTGAACAGGTTTGTCAATATTGATGTTTACATGAACGTTGGATTCTTCCTCGTTCCAATGTACATAAGCGTTATTAATCATGGCAGTTTTTATTTAATGGTAGAATTAATTTTATTGAAAATATTTCCATCTGATATTTGAAGCTACACTTTTCATTTTTTTTAGATAACTGCTATTACTTGTTTATCGAAAAGCAAAAATGTATCAGCGGGTTCAATATAGCAATGATCAATGTCAGCTTTCTAACTGATGTTTATCATAACACACACCTTCGTTCAAAGCTTTCTTTGCTCATCCGGATCATCGTGAAGAACTGGCGGGTAACGGAACGCCTTTATTTATTTTCATCCGTGAAAAAATTCAGCAACAAATTTTTTACGATGTTTTCTTGTAATTGAAAACTGCCCAACTGTTTAATACGATAGCAAAAAATATAACTTTTAGTAAATGAAATTTTATGTCATCAAATCCACTTCCTTTTAACACAATCATTCGCATCACATCAATCATATAAGTTACCGGATTTAGTTTCGCTATCATTTGTGCCCAATCCGGCATGCTATCAATGGAGGTGAATAAACCGCTCATTAAAATAAAAATCATCATAAAGAAAAATGCAATGAACATGGCTTGTTGTTGTGTGTCGCAGAAGGTAGATATCAATAAACCAAATCCTAAAACTGCAAAAAGATAAACTGCAACAAATCCATACAACAATCCCAGACTTCCGAGCGGAACTATACCATAAACCAACCATGACACAGTTAAACCTAATGTAAATACAATTAGTCCAAGAGCCCAGAATGGAATGATCTTACCCAGTATAAACAAATGTTTTTTAATTGGTGTAACATTGATTTGTTCTATCGTACCGATTTCTTTTTCTTTAACAATATTTAATGCAGAAAGATATCCGCCAATCATCGTTAATAAAATGGCAAGGATACCAGGCACCATAAAAAATTTATAATTCATTAGAGGATTAAACCAGTTAGAGCTGGTTATTTCAATCGTTGGTATTGTATTGAATTTTGAGGGAGATATAAGTTGTAAACGAATTTCTGCGTTAAAATCCCTGATGATTGTATTGAGATAAGAGCCGCCCAAATTTGCTTTTGTTCCATTGATTGCATTTACTGCAATAAATATTTTTTGTTGGTTCTCCCGAATTAAATTACGTTCAAACTCCTGTGGAATTTCCAGTATCAAATCTGCTTTATCTGCTTCAATTAATTTAAGAGCTTCTGTAAAAGATGTATTATATCCGGTAAGCCTGAAGTAGCCTGAGGCAGTAATTTTTGAAATTAATTTTTCTGAATAGCTTGAGTGATCATGATCAACAATGGAGAGATTAATATTTTTTACTTCGTAATCAGCTGCTAACGGAAGGATTAATATCTGAACAACAGGTACTGCCATAATAATAGCAACAATTGATTTGTTACGGAAAATCTGCCTGAACTCTTTTTGTAAAAGATATTTTAATGTCTTCATCAGATTTATTATTTATTTCTCAGGCCAAACGGATTTTAAAATTTTTCATGCTCACTGCCAGAAAAAACAGTGTCATGCCAAATAAGATTATTGTTTCTTTCCAGATAGCAGAAAATCCCACACCTTTAATCATGATTGATTTCACAATTATGTAATACCATTTTGCAGGCACTATGTTGGAAATTATCTGAAGAGCCACAGGCATATTTTCAATCGGGAACATAAACCCGCTGAGTAGTATGGTAGGCAACAGCATTCCCATTAATGATATCAGCATTGCCGTCTGCTGTGAATCTGTCCTCACGGAAATAAGCAATCCAATTGATAAACAGGTGATGATAAATAAAGTGCTTTCAGCAAACAGTAGCAGTACACTTCCGTTAATGGGAAGCTCAAGAACAAAAACACTTAACAATAATATGGTAACCACATTTACTAATGATAAAATAAGATAAGGTACTGCTTTGGAAATAATAACCAGTAGCGGTTTAAAGGGAGAGACCAATAAAATTTCCATGGTGCCGGTTTCTTTTTCTTTCACGATAGAAATAGCAGTCATCATAACGCACACAAGCATCAGCACTAATGCCATCACGCCAGGAACGAAATTGTGAACACCTTTTAACTGCGGGTTATACAACATTCGTATTTCTGGAATAATTTGATAGGGTTGTAATGCAAACTTGTTTTGTTCACTCTGATAATCAATTATTATTGATGTAACATAATTAGTAAGTGTGTTTGCCGTGTTTGGATCCGATGCGTCAGTAATGATCTGAAGCGGAGCTTTATTCTGATGCATCAAATCATGATAAAAGTTTTCGGGAAAGACCAATGCCATTTTAATTTTACCTGTTCTGAATGCAGCTTCAATTTCGTTCCTGTTCATTGCTGCGTTTTCAATTTCAAAATAATCGCTCGCTTCTATTTTTGAAATGATTTGTTGTGTTCCAATATCTTTTGCATTGTCCATCACTACAATCTTTGCATTTTTAACTTCGTTGGTTAACGCAAAACCAAAAATCATTATTTGTACAATGGGCAATCCAAACAAAATGAGCAGCGTTTTCCTGTCACGAAACACATGCGTGAATTCTTTTTTTACGAATGTTAAAAATTGATGCATTTATTCAGTTGATAATTGAGAGTTGACAGTGTTTTATCAATTGAGAATTGATGGTTGAGAATTGATAGTGAACTTTATCAGTTGAGAATTGAGGGTGGAGAATTGACAGTGAATTTTTTTAAATTCTTCTTGCGAATCATTCTTTATTTTCTGTTGAGGTTTTCTTTTGTTGTCTTAACGATGCTTATTAGCATACGGAGGAGTTCTGTGCAATCAGCATTTATATCATTGTGCATTTTCTCTTCAAGATATTCCGTATCTCTTAATAACATTAGCCAGTATTCAGTTTCATTCGCTTCTTTCAATGCAATGTTCATTTTATTTAAAAAATCAGCTTTTGATTGTGCATGTTCCGCCTCCTTAATCAATGCGCCTATTGCCGTTCCGCTTCTTAATAACTGCTTTGAAAGCACAAACTCTTTTTTGTATTCATTAAGAAATTTATAAATCTTAACAGTTTTAATAGCGAAAGAATATGACTTTACCGCAACTCCATTTTCCATTTTATTTATATTATTTATCGACATTAACCTCTCCACTGTCCACTCTCCACTCTCAACTGTCCACTCTCAACTATCAACTCTCTTCGCTTCTCTTGCTAATTCAAAAAATACTTCATCCATAGAGTTTGCATTAAATTGTTGTTTTAAATTACCAGGTGTATCAAGAGCCTTTATTCGACCATCAACCATTATAGAAATGCGGTTACAATATTCTGCTTCGTCCATATAGTGTGTGGTCACGAAGATGGTGACTCCGCTATCCACAGCAGCATAAATCAAATCCCAGAATTGTCTCCGTGTTACAGGATCAACACCACTTGTCGGTTCATCTAAAAAAACAATTTTAGGCTGATGCAGCACTGCTACTGAAAAAGATAATTTTTGTTTCCAGCCCAATGGCAGCGACCCGACCAATTTATTTTTTTCATTTTGCAATCCCAGTTGCGTTATTAGTTCTTCGCTTTTTGATTTAATATTTTTACCACTCAAACCATATATGCCACCAAAGAATTTTATGTTTTCTAAAACCGTTAGGTCTTCATACAATGAAAACTTCTGACTCATGTAACCGATATTTTTTTTGATCTGTTCTGTTTGTTTATAAACATCAAAACCTGCAATGTGTGCTTTTCCTGAACTTGGTGTTGAAAGACCACAAAGCATTCTCATGGCAGTAGTTTTTCCCGCACCGTTAGCTCCGAGAAAACCGAATATTTCTCCCTTGTAAACTTCAAAAGTGATTTCGTTTGCCGCAATGAAATCCCCGAACCGTTTGGTAAGATTTTCTGTTTTGATTACTGTTTCTTTCATTTCAGTTCTTTAATAAATTTATAAAACAGTCTTCAATGGTTGGTACAATTGATTTTATTTCCACATTAAGGTGTTTGTTGTTTTCAAGATGTTTCAATAAAGCCGCTCTTGATTGTTCATCATCATTCTTTAGTGATAAATGCAGGTATTCACCAAAAGTGAAACAGCTCGCAGTATTTTGATAACCTGTTAAATCTTTTAACAGCTTGTACATGTTATCCGCCTTGATTTTATATAATTTCCTGGGGAAAGATTTAACAATTTCATCCGGTGTATTGATTGATAAAATTTTTCCGTTTTGTATTAAAGCAATTCTGTCGCATAATGAAGCTTCGTCCATATATGGCGTGGAAACAACTATTGTAATGTTTTGTTGCTTTAAGCGTTTGAGCATTTCCCAGAATTCTTTTCTTGAGACAGGATCGACACCCGTGGTAGGTTCATCTAATAATAACACTCTTGGTTTATGTATGAGTGCACAGCATAAAGCCAGTTTTTGTTTCATGCCACCGGATAATTTACCTGCTCTCCGTGTTTTAAATGGTTCTATCTGTACATAAATATCTTTTATCAATTCATAATTTTCTGCAACACTTGTTGCGAATACAGTTGCAAAAAAATTCAGATTTTCTTCAACAGTTAAATCAGGATACAAAGAAAATTTTCCCGGCATGTAACCAATGTTATTGCGAATGTGTTTGTAGTTTTTAACAACATCATGTCCATCTACTGTTGCATTACCGCCATCAGGCAAAAGCAATGTTGTGAGCATGCGAAAAATACTTGTCTTGCCTGCACCATCTGCACCAATCAATCCAAACAATTCTCCTTTGCTAACGGAAAAGGAAACATTATCAACTGCAACTTTTTTTTCTTTCCCATAAGTCTTTGTGATGTTATTAAGTACAACAGCATAATCAGTGGACAATGGAGAGTTGACAGTGGACAGTGAATGTTCGCTATTCATTTTTTTTGTTTCCTTTTCATTTAATTGTCCATTATCAACT
>JANLUX010000224.1:0-6309 GCA_031363705.1 Bacteroidota bacterium | reverse complement strand
GGTTATGTAAGAGAGCAGAAGTTTTTAATAACCGTCAAACTATTTCTTGATATAAGCCCTTACGTAGTCAACTTGAAAATAGCAAGGCAACGGAGTAGCATTGGAACCAACGCCTGGTACTTCATGCCTAAGTCCCATTCCTAAAATAAGAAACATTTTTTCAGAACCAATTCCTGTTTCAGAACTAAATACTTTCTTATTATCAAAGTACCAAATTATTTCTTTTGGGTTCCATTCAACAGCATAAATATGAAAATCCTGTGTCAAGTCAACTGTGTTAATGGTAATTGAATTTTGGGATGAAGTTCCATCTTTATTTTTAAAATGATTGGTCATGTGTAAACGTGTTGGCACTTCACCATAAATCTCATAAATATCTATTTCATTAGGAAACATCCAGAATGCTGACGAAATTCCAACACCAAAAGGACTTTTAGATCGTACTTCGAAATAACCGTATTGCTGAGTAAAAGACTTTAGTGATTGAATCATTCCAGATGTATAAAAAAATTCTTTTTGCACGGGGGTAAAATTTTCACCATATACTGTTCCTATTACAGTGTCTCGCTTTTCTTCAATGAATAAAATGCCATCGCGGATTGAAAAAGCTGAATCAATAAACAAGTATGGATCGTTCCACGCCAATGATTGTCCCCATGGCAAATTAGTATCCCAAATATTTCTGTTCAATTCACTATCAGCAAATTCGTCACTGAATGTTAAAGTCCAACCTCTTTTTTCAAGAGATGATTCTTTTTTACAGCCCATGCATAAAACATGGATCAATAGAATAACTACTAACAGGTTTTTAGTCATGTTATTTTTGATCACAATGTTCTTATTTAAAGTTGTATCCCAATCCAATTTTTAAATAGCCTTTTGTATTTGAACCCGACAAAATATTCCCGGTTGAATATTCGCTTGACATGGAAGGATTGTCTTTAACAATGGTCTTGCTTGTATAATTGTAAAACTCAAAACCAATCGTCATGCTTTGATTAATATAGAAGCCTTTGTAAACTCTAAAGTTAAAACCATAACCTGTCTGATTTTCTAATGCATGCCAGGTACTTTTAAAAGAAACATCATAATACTTATTTGGTGTAAGGTCTATTTGCTTTTCCCAATTATATTTTTCAAAAGTGTATGAAAGATCATCAATGAAATAAAAATTTATTCGCTTATTGGTTTTATTCGGATAAAGCTGGAAGGAAAGCATTCCTCCCTTAAAAAAATTCACATAATTATTTCTGTCTAACCACCAAATAGGACCAAGTGCAATGGAATAATTGCGTTTACTGATAACCACTGCACTTACAAAAGAAAACCCATCAGTATAATTCAAATTGAAATTGGTGAAATGAGAAATGTTGACACCTAAGCTTGTTCGCTTGTTTTTATCAGTAGTTGTTGTAATCGAATCTGGCTGTGCGAAACTCAATATACTCAAAAATAAAATCAGTGATGTTGCAATTATTTTTATCTGCATTTTACTTTTGATAGTACAACTTTTTTTCTTTCGTTATTCTCCAGTATAACAACAACTCCGCATTTAATTCTGATTTATTATATTCATTTATTTTCTCCCAAGATAGAACATTGCAATCATTCTTTAACAGGACAATCTTTTCCGGTGATTTCGCGATTTCTTCCAAACCCGATTTTTCACATTTATTACCGCTTGACTTATGAATATCTGCAATTGTAAATATTACAGTAACTATCAAAACTAAGGTAATATACAAGTTCTTGTTTTTTGAAGAAAGGCTTTTGATTATAAAATAAGTAGATAATCCATAAATAAATATAAGACAAATTGTAATTGGAAGAATTGTGTCGTATCGCACAATATTTGAACGATAAGTTCTGAAACCTCCCAAGGGAAGCAACAAAATATAAATCACACTAAAAATACCGATCCATTTTAGTAAGTTTATTATTATTAAGCCTTCCGCATTTCGATAGTTTTTTCTAATAACATAAGCATTGACACCGATCATCGCCAAAAGCACTAACCAGCCTATTTTTTGAGTAAGCAAATTATATAATCCTGAGGGAAGTCTTAAATAACGCTCTTGTAGTGAAATAATAGCTGCATAGTTGGATGAATTGTGTGTTCCAATAAATAACGAGTACAAGCTCAGAAGACTTATAAAAATCAAAATGAAAAACAGAAATCGCGGAATACTATTAATTACAAATTTTAGCTTCTCAATAATACTAATTGATGGAGCTTGCTTATAGAAATATATCCCCTTATCAATTAATACTAAGAACGAACTTATTAAAACTATCCCTGGAATCAATGGGCTGCTAAATGGAAGAATAACTGCAAGCAACACCATTAAAAATTTAGTGCGCCATCTAAAATTATAATCTGCTTCTTTCAAACTGAAATAAATGGGTAAACAGAATATTAGTAGTAGTGCTAATGGAAAAGCATAAAAAAAAGTATAGGTTATTGATTGATCTATTACACCCATGAACCTGTTATATCCTTCCGATTGAAACAGCGGTGTTATTATGACTGCCGGAATTAAAATGTTTTCCCATGAAAAGAATTTTTTTTTGCCGGAAATGCCAAACGCAATTAGAAAAATAAATAATATCTGAATTATAGTTTTGATTAAGGCACAGGACACATAAATGCTATTAATTGGAGTAAAAATATGTTGAAGCATAAAAGGCATTGTCTTTAAACTGGCTGCCATTGACCAATGCGAAAAAAAACGGTTCGGATTAGGATAATACTCTCCACTTGACAGCACTTTAAATCCAAAAGGATCATTATAAAGCTTATTCATCCAACTGGCAGGAACAACAGTTTCAGCAATATCTCCATCAAGTGGCATTAGTGAATGTTGGTAAAATGAATATGAAATATCAAGCAGGAATAATCCCAAAAGAAACCAAAGTAAATTTTGTTTTGTGATTTTCATTTTAAAAATTTCTGCTTACTTATCAATGTTTATTTAAAGCGAAAGGAATTTATTCAGTTCTCCATTGCCAAAAGTATTGTAATAGTTTTAGAAATTACCTGGCATCTGTTAAGAGCGATCCATTTTTATAAATGTCGTTCCCATCCCATTCCTTACATTTGCACCCTTTATTTTCAGAGTGAATGAGTAAATATCCAGAGTACGAACAATTGAATTTGCCGAAGCTTGCCGAGGAGGTATTGGAGCGCTGGACCGCTGACAATATTTTTGAGAAAAGCATTTCAGCAAGAGAAGGAAGTACCCCTTTTACTTTTTATGAAGGTCCGCCTTCAGCTAATGGTTTGCCCGGTATTCACCATGTGATGGCTCGTGCAATAAAAGATATTTTTTGCAGGTATAAAACTCAGAAAGGTTTCCAGGTTAAACGCAAAGGTGGCTGGGATACACATGGCTTGCCTATTGAGATAAGTGTGGAGAAAACTTTGGGAATTACCAAAGAAGACATCGGTAAAAAAATTTCTATTGAAGATTACAACAAAGCCTGCCGTAAGGAGGTGATGAAATATAAGACTGTCTGGGATGACCTTACCCGCAAAATGGGTTATTGGGTGGATCTCGATCATCCTTACATCACTTTTGAAAATAATTACATCGAGAGCTGCTGGAATTTACTGAGCGAACTCAATAAAAAAGATTTACTTTATAAAGGATATAGCATTCAGCCTTACTCACCTGCTGCAGGAACAGGTTTAAGCTCACACGAATTAAATCAACCTGGCACTTATAAATTAGTAAAAGACACCTCAGCTATTGCACAATTTAAAGTAAAACGAAATGAAAGATCAGAGTTCCTATTTAAAGCAAACGAAAACTTTAAACCTGAAACTTTAAACTTTGAACTTTTTTTCATCGCCTGGACAACCACTCCCTGGACACTGCCTGCCAACTGCGCACTTGCCGTTGGAGAAAAAATAAAATATTCGTTGGTTCAAACTTTTAATCCTTATACATTTCTTCCTGCAACATTAATCCTCGCTACTGATTTAATCGGAAAGTTTTTTCCTGAAAAAAATTCTGAATTAAAGTTTGAAGAATATCATGGCGGAAATAAAAATATTCCTTTTAAAATTATTGCAGAGTTTACAGGCAAGCAATTGGAAGGCGTTCAGTATGAACAACTGATGCCTTATGTGCAGCCAAAAGGAAAAGCATTTGAAGTGATCATTGGTGATTTCGTTACTACTGAAGATGGAACAGGTGTTGTGCATACTGCTTCGGTTTTTGGTGCTGATGACTTCAGGGTTTGTAATCAGAATAATATTTCTTCCATTTTGGTGATGGATGAAAACAACAAGCCTTCTCCATTGGTTGATAAGCAAGGGCGTTTTGTAAAAGAAGTAACAGACTTTGCAGGAGAATATGTGAAGGAAGAATATTTAACCGAAGTTGAAAAAGAAAAGGAAAAAGAGAAACAAGGCAGGGATAAATATTTATCAGTTGATGAACGTATCGCAATCAAACTGAAACAAGAGAATAAAGCTTTTAAAATTGAGCGTTACGAGCACAGCTATCCGCATTGCTGGCGTACTGACAAACCTATTTTATATTATCCGCTTGATTCATGGTTCATTCGTACTACGGCTGTGCGCGACCGGATGATTGAATTAAATAAAACCATCAACTGGAAACCCGAGAGCACAGGAACCGGTCGTTTCGGCAATTGGCTGGAAAATCTTGTTGACTGGAATCTTTCACGTTCGCGTTACTGGGGAATTCCATTACCCATCTGGCGAACTGAAGATGGGAAAGAAGAAAAATGTATCGGATCCATTGATGAACTTCGTAAAGAAATAGAAGCAGCAATCAAAGCGGGATTTATGGATGCCAAACATTTAGAACATGTGGATGCCTCCAAGTCAGATTTTGATTTACACCGTCCTTATGTGGATGAAATCATTTTGGTTTCTCCTACAGGAAAGAAAATGCAACGTGAATCAGATTTGATTGATGTGTGGTTTGACAGTGGTGCAATGCCCTATGCACAATGGCATTACCCGTTTGAAAATATTGAAGAATTTAAAAAAAGTTTTCCTGCTGATTTCATTGCAGAAGGAGTTGACCAGACACGTGGATGGTTTTTTACTTTACATGCAATTGCAGTAATGTTGTTTGACTCCGTTGCTTTTAAAAATGTGATGAGCAATGGACTTGTGCTTGATAAGAATGGCAACAAGATGAGCAAGCGATTGGGCAATGCTGCTGATCCTTTTGAAACATTAGAAAAGTACGGACCTGATCCAACACGATGGTATCTCATCAGCAATGCACAACCCTGGGACAACCTGAAGTTTAACGCGGATGGAATTAGAGAAGTGCAACGAAAGTTTTTTGGAACACTTTATAATACCTATTCCTTCTTTGCGCTCTATGCAAATATTGATGGCTTTGCTTATCGCGAAGCAGAAATACCTGTTGGTAAACGTCCTGAAATTGACCGTTGGATTTTATCACTGCTCAACTCTTTAATTAAAGAGGTGGATGATTGCTATGCTGATTATGAACCAACAAAAGCAGCGAGGCTAATCACTGATTTTGTATGTGAGCATTTGAGTAACTGGTATGTGCGTTTGTGCAGAAGGAGATTCTGGAAAGGCGATTATACAGAAGATAAAATTGCTGCTTATCAAACACTTTATACTTGTCTGGATGCTGTTGCAAGATTAATGGCTCCCATTGCACCTTTTTATGCTGAAGTGCTTTATCGTGATCTGAACTTAGTTACACGAAAAGATACAAGCGAATCCGTTCATATTGCAAAGTTTCCTGAAAACAATCATCAGCTCATTGATCCGTCTCTTGAAGAAAGGATGAAACTTGCGCAGGATATTTCTTCTATGGTTTTATCACTTCGCAAAAAAGCAAACATAAAAGTACGTCAGCCGTTGCATAAAATTTTAATTCCGTTGCATGACGAATCGTTCAAAAATAAAATGGAAGCCATCAAACACCTGGTGATGGCGGAAGTCAATGTGGAGAACATCGAATATATCCATAACACTGAAGGTTTGTTAAAGAAAAAAGTGAAACCTGATTTTAAAGCGCTCGGTCCTAAAGTTGGAGGAAAGATGAAACAATTGATGACAGCGGTGGCTGAACTTATTCAACAACAAATTGCAGAGTTGGAAAAAGAAGGAAAACTTTCTCTTCAATTAGGGGATATAAAGTTTGATTTGCCGTTAAGCGATGTCGAGATATTATCAGAAGACATTCCGGGCTGGCTGGTAACCAATTTAGGACGGCTTACGGTTGCTCTTGATACTACGATTACCCCTGATTTACGCAATAAAGGCATTGCCCGTGAGTTAGTGAA
>JANLUX010000240.1:0-34364 GCA_031363705.1 Bacteroidota bacterium | reverse complement strand
GCTTCCTCTCGCGCATCGTCGATCCCGCCAAGAGACGAGTATTCTGGTAAAACGTATTTGAAGGACCTATCGCAGAAAAAATATTTTCCGGTGACGAACTAAAGCTTGAAGTTCCTGCTCTCAGAGATTATTATATTGGATTAGATGTTAGGAATTCCGACAATTTTTCCTTTAACGTGAGGTTGGAGGATGCAAAACCAAAACATCGCGAAACGTGGAATTAATCTTGAATGATATGATCCACTTTCACATTCCTGAAAACAAAATTGTGTTTCTTGTCAATATTAATTTCAATCGCATCTTCTTTATTTATTGATCCACCAAGAATTTGTTTTGAAATTTCATTCAGCAAACGCTTTTGTAACACACGCTTTAAAGGACGAGCCCCAAATTGCGGATCATAACCTAACTGGCTCAGCCACTCAATAGCCTCATCCGTTATGGTGAGATGAATATCATTTTTTGCCAGCATTTTTGCAATGCTGTTAAACTGTAACCTCACAATGTCATGTATCTCATCGCGTGTAAGCGGAGTAAACATGATCACCTCATCAATGCGGTTCAGAAATTCAGGACGAATAGATTTCTTCAATACATCAAATACATCATTCTTTGTTTTAGCAAGAATTTCTTCCCTGTTATTTTCATTCAGGTGCTCCATATTTTCCTGGATAAGCAAAGCACCTATGTTTGATGTCATGATGATAATCGTATTTTTAAAATTGGCTGTACGCCCTTTATTATCGGTTAATCTTCCATCATCCAAAACCTGTAATAATATATTAAACACATCAGGATGCGCTTTTTCAATTTCATCTAACAACACCACACTGTACGGTCTTCTGCGAACAGATTCTGTTAATTGTCCACCTTCATCATAACCTACATATCCGGGAGGTGCACCAATCAAACGGCTTACAGCATGCCGCTCCTGGTATTCACTCATGTCAATACGTGTTAGTGCATTTTCGTCATTAAATAAAAAATCTGCAAGAGCTTTTGCCAATTCAGTTTTACCAACACCGGTTGTACCTAAAAAGATGAATGAACCAATCGGCCGTTTCATATCCTGCAAACCTGCACGGCTTCTGCGTACTGCATCTGCAATTGCAGCTATCGCATCATCCTGCCCTACTACACGTTTGTGCAATTCTTCTTCAAGATGTAATAACTTTTCCCGTTCACTCTGCAACATACGGTTTACCGGAATTCCGGTCCATCGACTTACAATTTCTGCAATGTCTTCACTGTCCACTTCCTCCTTAATCATCGCCTTGTTGGACTGACCTTCGTATAATTTCTTTTTCAGCTCTTCTAATTTGGCTTCTGCATCTTTAATTCTTCCATAACGAATCTCAGCAACTTTTCCATAATCACCTGCGCGCTCAGCTTGTTCCGCTTCAAGCTTAAAATTCTCAATCGCCTCTGTCATTTTCTGAACGCTGTCAACCAGATTTTTTTCGGCTTCCCATCTTCCTTTGATTGCGTTGCGTTCCTCGTTCAGGTTTGCAAGTGTTTCACTTAACTCATTTACTTTTTTAGTGTCACCTTCACGCTTGATTGCTTCACGTTCAATTTCCAATTGCATAATTCTTCTTTGAATTTCATCCAGTTCTTCAGGTACAGAATTCATTTCCAAACGAAGCTTTGCAGCAGCTTCATCAATTAAATCGATTGCCTTATCGGGAAGGTAACGGTCAGTGATATAACGTTCTGACAATTCAACAGCGGCAATAATTGCCTCGTCCTTAATACGGACTTTGTGATGTGCTTCATAACGTTCTTTCAAGCCACGAAGAATGGAAATCGCGTCCTGCGTATCCGGTTCTTCCACCATCACTTTTTGAAAACGTCTTTCCAGTGCTTTATCTTTTTCAATGTATTTCTGGTACTCATTCAAAGTTGTTGCACCGATGGCTTTTAACTCTCCACGCGCCAAAGCAGGTTTTAAAATGTTGGCTGCATCCATTGCGCCTTCCCCTGCTCCGGCACCAACAAGCGTATGAATCTCATCAATGAATAAAACAATATCTCCTTCTGCGCTTATCACTTCTTTTACTACAGCTTTCAATCGCTCCTCAAACTCTCCTTTATATTTAGCACCTGCAATCAATGCACCCATATCCAAAGAATAGATGTTTTTGGATTTGAGATTTTCAGGAACGTCACCATCAATAATACGATGGGCAAGACCTTCTGCAATGGCTGTTTTACCAACTCCGGGTTCGCCAATTAAAATCGGATTGTTCTTGGTTCTGCGACTCAATATCTGCAGCACTCTGCGTATCTCTTCATCACGACCAATTACAGGATCTAATTTTCCTTCCTGTGCAAGTTGGTTTAAGTTACGGGCATATTTATTCAATGCATTGTAAGTTTCTTCAGCATTGGGATTAACCACACGCTCTCCTTTACGCAACTCAACAATGGCGGCCTTAAGATCTTTTTCATTAACACCTGACTCACGAATCAGTTGCCCGGTTTTGTCTTTCCCTGCAAGTAATCCAAGTAAAAGATGTTCAACAGAAACAAACTCATCTTTAAATTCTTTTATAAGTTTTAATGCTTTCTGTAATGCATCATTTGCTGTGGAACCCAGGTAAGGAGTTGCTCCGCTCACGCGTGGATATTGCTGAATTATCTCATCCAGTTTTTTCTCAAACTGCGCAACATTCACATTTAATTTTTTTAACAGAAAGGGCACCACATTATCATCCACCTCAAGCAAGGCTTTCATTAAATGTCCGCTTTCAATTGCCTGGTGTCCGTTGTCCGCAGTTATTGTTTGTGCCTGCTGCACAGCTTCCTGCGATTTGGTTGTAAAATTGTTAAAGTTCATATCGAAATATTTTATTACAGTTTATCAAAGATTGCCCCACTAAAAATAAGTACCATTTTCCAGTAAAGTTGACATGAAAAACAAAGGGCAAAAGCCATATTGACTTTTGCCCTTTGTTAAAGCTGTAAATTAGTCATTAAAACGTAATCGTAATCGTTCCCTTTTGCTCCAGCGGCATTGTTTGACCTGTATCAAATACTGCGCTTTCTGCAGCTTGTTTTCCTTTGGTGAGTAAATACTGGCTGGTAGTTGTAGTTCCTTCACCACCTGGTTCTGCTTTAATCACATTGCCATATTTATTGATTGTGATATCAACCACAACTATTCCTTTTTCCATCGTAAGATTATCAACCTTGGGTTGCCTGGTCATCTTTCTTCCATTCATCACAAAGCTTACACCTTTAGTTCCTGTTGTAGTTCCTGTTGAGGAAGTTTTTACTGAAACAGGTGCACTCTGATCAAATGTTATCGAAGCAACCTCCACAATTTTAAATGTCATCGGATTGCCCTTGAAAGAAAAACTAATTACACCATCTTTTAAAGACTGCACTTCGCCATTCATTTTCTCGCCTGATTTAAGAGTTACTGAATGTTGTGATATGCCGAAGAAGGGAAGTGCGATTGCAAAAAGCAGAAAATTAATTCGTTTCATTTTTATGTTTTGTTTTTTAATACAACGTTCAAAATTATGGAAATTGCATAGCATGAAAGAAAAGATCAGATGAATTTTTAAGCATCACTGTGTGAAAAACGTTTCACGCCTATTTGCCTAACTTTGCCTGCTATTTTTAAGTAAAAATGAAACTTCTTTATTCGTATCTCCGGCAGTACTGGCAACTGATGTTGTTTGTTTTGTTACTTGCTTCCATTAACCAGGTTTTTTCCATGATGGATCCTTTTATACTTGGAAAAATGATTGATAAAGCAAGTCATTTTACTGACTTACAACGTAGTGAATTCTGGAATTCAGTGGGCATGTTTTTACTTGCGCTTATTGGTGTGGCAATGGTATCACGCATCGCAAAAAATTTCCAGGATTATTTTTTAAATGTGATTATTCAGAAAATAGGTGCACAAATTTATTCTGATGGAATACGTCATTCACTCGAACTACCTTATTCGGTTTTTGAAGATCAACGCAGTGGAGAAACATTAGGCAAACTGCAAAAAGTAAGAACTGATGTAGAACGATTACTTACAGCATTTATCAATATTCTTTTTGTTTCAATAGTAGGAATTGTAGTGGTTGTTGTTTATACAATCAATGTAAACTGGATCATTGCACCCATTTATTTTTCTGCAATCCCAATCATCGGCATACTGAGTTCGGTGTTGAGTAAGAACATTAAAAAAGTTCAGAAAACAATTGTGGCGGAAACGACAGCCTTAGCCGGAACTACCACAGAATCTCTTCGCAATATTGAGCTTGTAAAAAGTTTAGGACTTGCACAACAGGAAATAAACCGCCTTAATAATACAACGCAAAAAATTTTAAAACTTGAGTTAAAGAAAGTGCGTTATGTAAGAAGCCTGAGTTTTATACAAGGCACTTGTGTGAATTTACTTCGTGTTACAATTCTTGGTGTGATGATGTATTTAATTTCCACGCAGCAAATTACGGTAGGGCAATTCACCACCATGTTTATTTATTCATTTTTCATTTTTGGTCCTTTGCAGGAGATGGGGAACATTATAAATATTTATCGCGAAACAGAAGTTTCGTTAGCAAACTTCAAAGAGATATTAGATATAAAACCGGAGCCACGTCCATTAAAACCGGTTGTGTTAGGACCCATCACACGTTTTCAATTTGACAATGTTACATTCCGTCATCAAACAGCAAATAGCAATGCTGTCAACAATATTTCTTTCACCACAGGAATGGGCGAAACGATTGCATTCGTTGGACCATCAGGATCCGGAAAAACAACATTGGTAAAATTACTGGTGGGATTGTATCGTCCGTTATCCGGAAAAATTCTTTACAATAATTTTCCTTCTGATGATGTAAACCTGGATGAATTACGTGCACAGATCGGCTTGGTAACGCAGGACACACAACTTTTTGCTGGTACTATCCGCGAAAATTTATTATTTGTTGCACCTGAAGCAACAGATGAAATGTGTCTGGATATGTTGCGCAAAGCAGCGCTGCAAAACTTGCTTGATCGTGCAGATAAAGGTTTGGATACTTTAATTGGCGAAGGCGGAGTAAAAGTTTCAGGGGGAGAAAAACAACGTTTGTCCATTGCACGTGCGTTGTTACGTAAACCTTCATTGCTTGTTTTTGATGAAGCAACATCATCGCTTGATTCATTAACTGAAGGAGAAATTACAGATACCATTCGTGAAATTTCTGTTAACAGGAATCACATTAACATTTTAATTGCCCACCGTTTGTCAACCGTAATGCATGCTGACCGGATTTATGTTTTAGAGAAAGGTCATATCATCGAACAAGGTCAGCATAACGAGTTGCTTGATTTAAAAGGATTGTATTATGCAATGTGGCGTCAGCAGATTGGTGAGCGTAAGCAAATTCAACGAGTAACAGGAAACGGACAAACAGTTGTATCCTGATCATTCATGAATTTTACTGAATGTATTGCAAAACTTCACACTGCTTTTAACAATCCCCTTCCGGGTTACGAAGCACAACAGCTGCTTGCTCCTTTTCACAGGAAATCCACGGCATTTTATCTTGAACGCAATCCATCTTACAAAACAGGATGTGTGATGATTATTTTATTTCCAATCAATAACCAACCACATTTGATAATGATTGAGCGAAGCGATGGTGATGGCAGAGCCCATTCAGGACAAATAAGTTTTCCCGGAGGAAGAAGAGAACTGGATGATGCAACTTTGATTGATGTGGCTTTGCGTGAAACGTATGAGGAGATTGGTGTTAATCCATCCTCAATAAAAATTTCAGGAGAGCTTACTGAGTTGTATATTCCGGTAAGTAATTATCTGGTTCATCCTTTTGTTGGAATCATTGATCAATTACCTGAATTTATTTTAAACACTGCGGAAGTAAAAAAAGTATTGATTCCTGAACTTGATTTGTTTTTAAAACATGATGGAATGTCAACATTTGATTTCACAAGTTATGATGGAAGCATCATCAATGCACCTTATTATTCTTTTGGAGATTATAAAATATGGGGTGCTTCTGCAATGATGATCAGTGAACTTTGCACTTTGATAAAATAAAAAAAGAGCGCTGTGCAGCGCTCTTTTTCAATCCAACATTCACTTAACTCATTTTTTTTAATCCCAGCTTTTATTCATTCCCAATTTCACTTTCTGTGTATTCACTATTTCACGCGTTGTCATATTTGTAATAAAGGCAATTACATAACAATCTTTAGCCATCTGAGTTGCAGTAATATCACTGCTGAATCGTTGTGTATCAACACCACCTGAAACCTGAGCTGTTGCATTTATTTTTCCTCCATTTGTTGCAGTAAGCATTTTGAAAACTACATTCTGATGATTGTAAGGCAATATAGGATTACCTGCTCCGAAGAATGGACTATTAGTTGTGTTATTAAAAGCATTGGCCTGACCATAATTGGATGCGTTTGAATTTATACTTTCATGAACCAGGTAAGCACTTACGGTATATGCGCCACTTAATGTGGAATTAAATTTTGTCATTACTTCAATATCGGTGGAGTTATTGCCCACCCTTGTTGAAATGGCTAATCCGCAGGATGCACTTTGTGCAAGTGATTGCTGAATAGTTCCGTTATATTGTTGCCAGTTCATCAATCGTGATCCCGTGTTACCTGTTCTGTTTATCATGGCACTCGGTACAGTGATGGTGTTACCATTACTAAAGCTGTTTGCCAAAGGAAGATTTTGTCCTATTTCCATTACATCATTAAGATGCAACGATGCAACATAAATACGATTTGAATTGGCAGACGCAATGGAGTTAAGCAAATAATTAGAGCAAGGGGTGTTGGCATAACTGCAACCAACAAATTCTTCAATTAAAACTTTTTTGGTGAAGCGCAGTCCGGAGGAAATACTCCTTTGAGTATTTTCTGAGTTAGCGGGTGTAAGAGTTGCATCTTCCTTTTTACAAGATGCAAATGCGATAGCAAGTACGAAGAGTAATAATAGATTCTTTTTCATTGGTATATATTTTTTTGTTTTTGTTTCCACAATATTTACATCATTACCAAAACGTAGTGTGGGCAATTTATGGGGATTTCTTACATCTCAAAAAATTTTTAGTACTGCATAAAATTGAAAACACCAGGTATCACAACTATACGTTATGATACCTGGTGTTTTACTGAAATGAAGGTGACAAAAATTATCCCTTCACAATAATTTATTTTTCTTAATCGAAGTTTTTATTCGCCCCAAGTTTGGTTTGCTGCACATTAATAACCTCATGCGTAGTGCTTGTGGTGCCCACTTTATTGATAAAAGCAATTACATATAATTTATTCGCATTATAACCACTGATATTAATATTAAAAGAACGCTTTACACATCCATTCCGGTTACCGGAAAAAGGATGAATGACATCACCTAAATTGGAAGTGAGTACTTTGCGTTGAACAAAATCATGCTGATAACCGATAATAGGATTACCCAAACCATAGAAGGGGCTTCCGGTAGTGTTGTTATAATAATTTGCCTGGTTATAACCTGAGCCAGTTCCTGCAACACCATTTTCAAATAAATAAACAGTAAGATTATAATTGCCAGATAAAAACGTATTGAATCCAGCAAACACATCTACAGTGGCATTATTTCCGCTTATTGAAGAATTAATTTTTAAACCACAGCTCGCTGATTTATTTAAGCAGGTGTTAATATTTGCATTCCAGCTTCCTTTTGGTAAAACAAGTGTTCCGCCAAAGGGAGTTCTGTTCAACATTCCTGAAGCATAATAAGGAATAGTAAAAACACTGTCAATAAAGTTATACAGCGGTGTTTCCATTGCATCATTGTTGTGAATAGAAATTCCATAAACGCGATCAGGATGTGCAGCAGCTATGTTACGATACTTTTGTTCAGCATCAGGACAGGTAGCACAATGAACGGTGCTTAACATTTCTATCAGCATCTTTTGCGTGAAGGTGGAAGGAACAGCAATCTGCAGCGGTGCAAGCCTTACTTCAGTTGTTGATAGCGAAGGTGGAACGGTGTCCTCTTTTTTACAGGCAACAAATAATATTGAAATAAGGGAGAGGGTAAATAATATTTTTTTCATATAAGTTTTATTAATTGAAGCCAATTTAGGATGCAGAGATAATAAAATAAATAATTTTTGAATTAATCTGACAAAACAAACGGCTAACGGCTTACTGTTGATAATTTCCCCTGTATAAACAATATTTTTAACTCCTCTCAACGAAGATTAAATCATGCAAGGTTTTGATAAATTTGTCATCATTATTTACAATTTCCACTTCATGCATAGTATAGAATTCTGGCTCACTGTAACAGGTATTATCGCTGTAATGATTGAGAGCTGGTTCAGTGTTCGCGAGCAACTCGGCCTTTATCATTTCAAAGACAGCTTTAACAATGTTACTATTGGTATATTAAATTATTGCCTGGATTTAGGTGTGAAAGGTTTTGTGTTTTTTGTAGTTACCTGTTCAACAAGTTTCAAGGTGAAAATAAACGAAGATGAGTTTGCCTGGTGAAACAATTTTCAATGTACGGGTTTATGGTTTGTTATTGAATGAACAAAAAGAAATTTTAATTGCAGAGGAAAAACGTTACAGTACTTGTATTCGCAAATTTCCAGGTGGCGGATTGCAGTTTGGCGAAGGAACAATTGATGCTGTGAAGCGTGAGTTCAGAGAAGAATTAAATATTGAAATTGGAATCATCCGGCATTTTTATACCACCGACTTTTTTGTTCCATCAGTATTCAACAGCAAACAACAGGTGATCAGCATTTTTTATTTAGTAAAGAGTACGGAACTTATTTCAGAAAATTATTTTAAACGAAAATCCATTTCAGAATTAAAAGAAGGTGATGAACAATTTTATTGGAGCAGTATTAAAGAATTGAAAGAAGATGATTTTACTTTTCCGATTGAGAAAAGGGTTTCTGGAATGATAAAAAAGGAATTAACTTTTTAGCAAATTAACTTTCATAAAAATCCTTTCCTCTTAAAAAATCTTTTGCAACAAGGAATTTTTGGGATTTGTTTTTGCATTACGGATATGAAAGAATTATCTTTGAAAAAAAAGCTATTGCTATGAAATTAGATGTTGTTATAGAAAAAGATGAATCAGGATATTATGTTGCAGAAGTGCCTGCTTTGCCAGGATGTTTTACCCAGGGAAAAACGCTTGCAGAAGTTACACGCAACATCAAGGAAGCTATTGAAGGATGGTTAGAAGTAATGAATGAAAAAAGTAAATTAAAAAAAACTAAGAATACCTGGGGTAAAAGAATTGCCGTTAAAGTATGAGCGGAGCATTAAAATTATGCTCAGGAGCAGAGGCAGTAAAAAAACTTAAACGTAAAGGATGGAAAGTTATGCGGCAAAAAGGTTCTCACGTAATGATGATAAAAGATGGTTATTTATATACACTTTCAATTCCGCAGCACAAGGAACTTGGTGTGGGATTGTTACGCAAAATATTGCTTCAGGCCCAAATCACTATTGATGAATTTAATGAACTTAAATAACCTGTTGCAATAAGCTATTCAACTTTTCATCAATCCAACTTTCATAAACCCCTTTCTCTCAAAAAAATCTTTTGCAACTAACGCTTCTTTTTTTGTAGGATAATTTGAAATCACCATCTGGTATTTTCTATTCCTGCCATCGCCATTTCCCACTATGTAAACCTTATCCACATCTTCCTGCAGGTAAAGTTCGTTGGCAAGATAAAGTATGTGGATGAGATCAGAAGTAGTATAAAGGGATAATGAAAAACCAGAAAGCTTTTCTTCGTTACCCAAACAATCCAACACGTCTGTACAGGTAAACAAGCGGTCAATTTCTTTGTTGCGTTGCAGAATATTCAGTTCCTCTATTCGTACTGTTGTAAGTCCGTGCATGTAAGAACCAATTCTTCGTGCTGCAGTTTCAGACAAATCAACTATACGGGTATAGTTATAAGGTCCGCGATCATTCACCCTTACCGTAACACTCAAATGATTTTTAAGATTAATTACACGCAGGTAAGTATTAAAAGGATATTTGCGATGTGCAGCTGTAAACTTAGCGTTGGAAAAAATTTCTCCGTTAGCTGTTTTACGTCCTTCAAATTCTTTTCCGTAATAAGAAGCTTTGCCCTCAATAAACTTTTTTTTGGATGGCTGTTGCGGTCCTTCTCCGAACATCAGAGAGAAAGAAATAATTGTAATCACCCACAGTTTAATCATCTTAATAAGGTCGGGTAAAAATATTTAAAAAGCAGGAGCGTGAAAAAATTTCTTACAAATATCAAATTGTCATGCTGACGAAGGAAGCATCTCGCGACATTTAAGAGATGCTTCCTTCGTCAACATGACAAAAAACACGAATGAAGAAACTACGCTAAGCGATGATTGATAACCCTTTCAATTTTTTTATACAACTGCTGAGGGTTAAAAGAGCGCCATGTCATTTCATTTAACTCGCCACCAAAAATTAAAAAATAATCAATATTATTTGTGGTGAATTCACGCAACACATGATCCTGAAAATTAAGCGCAACCACCCAGCCATCTTCTACATCTTCAAACCACTCCTGGTAATAACAATCATCAGACACATGAAAATTCAAAACATTTTCTCCGATCAAAATAAAATGATTGATGCCATTTCCAATCATCTGATCAATCACATCACGCTTCAGCATCATAATATCATTATTGATTGCATCATTCCATTCACCAATCAATTCAATAATGGCAAATCCTGAATCATAATCTGCAAAAAGAATTTTTATATATAACGTGCTGGATCCAATGTCATCCCACTGCGGATGGATGTAATAATTGTAAATCGTGTTGGAATATTCAAACTCACTATATACTCTCCCATAAAATGGTGAAAGTTCATCTTCGTCAGCTATGTAATAATCGCGCCAGTTGTAAAAGGGTTCTATATCTTGCATTATCTTGTAGTAGAAAGTAGTAAGTAGAATGTAGAAAGGGAAGATGATTTACGAGACATAATTTTTTGACTTTCTACTCATTTATAACTATTAATTGCCAACCTCACACTTCCATATTCATCCAGCAAATGTTTGGCAGTAGCTGCATCTATATTTAAAGCATCCATAATCATTCTTGTTCCCCGATCTATCAATTTATTATTGCTTAACTGCATATCCACCATTTTATTTCCCTTCACTCTTCCTAACTGAATCATCACGGAAGTAGAAATCATATTCAACACTAATTTTTGTGCCGTGCCTGCTTTCATTCTTGTGCTTCCGGTTACAAATTCAGGACCTGTAATTACTTCAATGGGATAATTTGCGTTTTGCGAAACAGGACTGTTTGCATTACATGTTATCGAACCGGTGACAATATTTTTTTCATTGCAGTGTTTCAATGCTCCAATAACATAAGGTGTAGTGCCCGAAGCAGCTATTCCAATTACCACATCTTTATCTGAAACATTATTTGATTGCAAATCTTTCCATCCTTGTTCAGCATCATCTTCTGCAAACTCCACTGCTTTGCGGATTGCTTTATCACCTCCGGCAATCAATCCTACAACCAAACCGTGCTCTACTCCGAATGTCGGAGGGCATTCGGATGCATCCACAATTCCTAATCTTCCGCTTGTACCAGCACCGATGTAAAATAATCGTCCACCGGTTTTTAATTTCTCAACGATAACATTTACCAATGCTTCAATATTCGGAATTACTTTCTCAATTGAAAGCGGAACGGTTTTATCTTCTTTATTAATGTTCAACAACAACTCGTTCACGGTCATTTTTTCAAGTTGGTTGTAATAGGAATCTGATTCTGTTGTTTTATTTATTTCAGACATAGAGCAAAAAATAATTATTTAAAAGGATTGATAATTTTAAGCTTCTTTTCTATCAATTGATTGTGTGTTAAATCTTCACTGTAGAGAATAGCGCATTCTGATTCAAGTGCTGCAGCAATAATCATCGAATCATAAAAAGAATAACCATAAGCAATGCAAATTTTCTCACCTGTCTTATACAAATCAGGTTTTATGATTACCAAAGAGCAAATTTCTATAACATTATAAGCCAGAGCAAAAGCATTTATCTTGTCGTCCTTAAATTTTTTTATTCTTACGTTAATAAATTCATTTAATACTTGTGTACTGATAAAAAATTCATTCTCCAAAAGTTCAAGACTTGTTTTTTTCTTTAAAGAATCTATGCCCTGAGAATAAACTATAATGTTCGAATCAAGAAAAATTTTATCTTTCATTGGCTTCGTCCCTATCGAATTTATAACCTGTCATATCAGTTTGCATTTTTCTAAACTTTTCAATTATTTCAGCTTTCCTTTTCTTGGTTATATTTTCGTTTTCTTCTATTGGAAATGCAAGTATCTCTATTGTTTTACCAACATAGTCTTCTGGTATTACGATATTGATCGTTTCACTTTTCGCTTTAATAATTTGTCGTACCATGTTTTTCATTAATAAATATCAGGAAATTTTTTAGGATTATAATCACTCATCATATTATAAACTATATCAAAAATATCTTCTGCCTGTGGTTTGCTAAAGTAATCTCCATCCGATCCATAAGCAGGGCGATGTTCTTTTGCACTCAGTGTGCGTGGCGCAGCATCTAAATATTGAAATGCATTTTGTTTTTCTAATACCTGTTGCATCATGTAAGCACTTGCACCACCGGGCACATCCTCATCCAGAAATAAAACTTTATTTGTTTTTGCAAGGGATTTTGAAATGCTGTGATGAATATCAAATGGTAACAAGGTCTGCACATCTATCAGCTCACAACTGATTCCATATTCATTTAATTGCTGAACAGCTTCTGCTGCAATTTTGCAAAGCGATCCATAAGTAACAATTGTTACATCATTTCCTTCTGTAAGAATTTCAGGAACACCAAGTGCCACTTTAAATTCTCCAATATTTGCAGGCAGTTTTTCCTTTATCCGGTAGCCATTCAATGGTTCAACAATTATTGCAGGTTCATCAGAAGCAAGCATCGTGTTATAAAATCCTGCTGCTTGTGTCATATTGCGTGGCACGCATAAATATATTCCGCGTATTGCACCCAACATCATTTGCATCGGAGAACCGGAATGCCAGATACCTTCCAAACGATGTCCGCGTGTACTTATAATCAGCGGAGCTTTTTGTCCACCTGCAGTGCGATATTGAAGACAAGCAAGATCGTCACTCAAAATCTGGATGGCATAAGCCATGTAATCCAGATATTGGATTTCGGCAATCGGTCTTAATCCGCGCAAAGCCAAGCCAATTCCCTGGCCAATAATAGTTGCTTCGCGAATGCCCGTATCAATCACACGATTGTCGCCATGCTTCTGCTGCAATCCCGCATAGGTTTGATTTACTCCTCCAATACTTCCTACATCTTCACCAAATGAAAGCACCTGCGGCATTGAAGTAAGCAACGCATCAAAATTTGCCTGCAACACTTCGCGTCCGTCAACCATTGGTGCATCGGCATTGTATTGTGCAGCCACAGGTTTTATTTTTAATGCGTTCTGGTTGCTTTCGCTGTATTGATTACTGTCAAAACGATTATTATTTAATTTAAGAAATGCATCTAACCAACTCCGTAACTGAACTGCAGCTGGTGAATGATCCTCACGCGCAAAACGTAATGCTTTCTTGATCGTGATAGTTATTTCTCTGCGATCAGGTTCTGTTAGTGCTTTCAAATCAGAAATTAATTTCTGAATAAAAACTCCGTTAGTGTTTGATGCAGCAAATGCAGTTAACAAACTGATTGCTTCATCCAGTTCTATTTTGATGATCGAAACATGTGCATCCCATGCTTTGCGTTTTGCTTCATTCGCTGTTTTCTTTGCCTGTGTTTCTATTTCCTCCAGTTCTTCTTCTGTTGCAATGGCAGATTCCATCATCCACTCACGCATTTTACGAATGCAATCAAAATCATCTTCCCAACTTAAACGCTCTTTGTTTTTATACCGCTCATGCGAACCGCTTGTGGAGTGACCTTGCGGTTGCGTCATTTCCTGAATATGAAATAAAACAGGAATATGTTGTGCACGGCAAAGTGCTATTCCTTTTTCATAAGCTTCGCACAAGCCTGGATAGTCCCAACCTTTGGGAGTAAGAATCAGGTAACCATCTTTTTCATTGGTGCGCTCAAAGCCTTTCAATACTTCTGAAATACTGTGTTTGGTAGTTTGAAATTTTTGCGGAACGGAAATTCCATATCCATCATCCCAAACTGAAATTGCCATTGGCACTTGTAAAACTCCGGCAGCATTTATCGTTTCAAAAAATAATCCTTCAGAGGTTGATGCATCACCAATGGTACCAAATGCTACTTCATTACCATTAACAGTAAATTGATTATTGGCTTTCGCCAAATCAGGATTGATACGGTATAGTTTAGAAGCATAAGCTAAACCCAGCAAACGTGGCATTTGAGAAGCGGTGGGAGAAACATCAGCTGAAGAATTTTTTAATTGAATAAGGTTTTTCCAACTACCATCTTCATTGAGCAACCGTGTGGAGTAATGTCCATTCATTGCACGGCCCCCTGAAGAGGGCTCAGCCTTAATGTCAGGATGAGCGTAGAGTTGCGCAAAAAATTCTTGTATCGTTAACAATCCTGCTGCAAACATAAAAGTCTGATCACGATAATATCCCGACCGGAAATCTCCATTGCGAAAAGCTTTAGCCATTGCAATCTGTGCCACCTCTTTTCCATCACCAAAAATTCCAAACTTGGCTTTACCTGTCAATACTTCTTTGCGCCCAATAAGGCTTGCCTGACGGCTCTCATTGGCAATGCGATAATCATCAATGACGATATGTTTGAACTCATCAAAACTGAGTTGTTTTTGTTCAGTATTAGTTTCGGGTTTCATAAGATGAACGGGAAATAAATCAAAGCAAAAATAAAACAATTATTGCTCTTGAGCTAACAGTTTACAGAGTGATTAATGTATATTTTATCTCAATAAATCACTGATAACAAACACAGCAAATACAATGCTTGCAATTCCATTGGTGGTAAAAAATGCAAGATTAATCCTGCTGAAATCATTTGCTTTCACCAGCGTGTGCTGATAAATTAAAAGCGAAGTAAAAACTCCCCAACCGATAAAATAAATGAATGAAAGATTTGCAAATAACCCTGCTGACAATAAAAATACAGAGGCACTGATATGGAGATTTCGTGCAATAGCAATTGCTTTTTTTGAACCGAATGCTCCCGGTATTGATTGCAAATGATTGCTGCGGTCAAACTGTTCATCCTGCAAAGCATAAATAATATCAAAGCCACTCACCCAGCAAACTATAGCAAATGAAAAAAATAACGGAAGCCAGTCAAACCGTCCCGTAACAGCAAGATAAGAGCCAATGGGTGCCAGCGATAATCCTAAACCTAATACAAGGTGACACAAAGCAGTGAATCTTTTAGTATAACTGTAGCCCAGCACCACCGATAAAGCAACAAACGAAAGATAAAAACAAAGTGGATTGATAAACCAGGTGGTGACGATAAATAAAATGCAATTGATAATTGTAAATGTTAATGCTGAGTTTGAAGAAATAACACCCGAGGGAATTTCTCTTACTGATGTGCGCGGATTTAATTTATCAATATGCTGATCAGCCCAGCGGTTAAATGACATGGCAGCACTGCGTGCAAACACCATACACAATAAAACTTTAAGCGCCAGAAAAGGATCCAGGTGAAAATTTATTTTTTGCAATCCCAACACAAAGCCAATGGCAGCAAAAGGTAATGCAAAAATTGTGTGGCTGAATTTTACTAAACTTAAATAACGCCCGACAATGGAAGAATTCATAAAGGCAAAGGTAAAAAGGATATTGTTTTGCAAAGATTATTTATTAATAGAGAAAATATGATCATCGGAATTGCAGTATCGGTTTTAACTTTTATTCCGCTAAATGTTATTATGTTTACCGTTAATTGATGTCCCTCATTAAGTGAAAAAAATATTTTATTTCAGTATCATTTTCTTACTGTTGTTTGAGATTTTTAATGTCTATTTCATCATGCCGCTTCCAGGTAGTCAGGTGATGAATAGCATTGATCTTGCTTACTTTTTATTTTCTTACCGTTGGATTTTCAGAATAGGTTTTTGTTTGTTGATTCTATTATCGTTTTTAAAAGCAAACTGGAATAGTAAATGGGTTCCTGTAACGATTATTTTATTTTTATCAATTGTCATTTACCTAATAAATTTTAAAATGGCTGCTGATCAGATGTTTCTTCAACCAGATCAGTTGATAATGGCGGATGCAGGCGAAAACAATGTTGATACTTCACGTATTGTTATTGGTGTGGAGAAAAACGGTTTTGCCAAAGCATATCCTGTTCAGTTTTTAGGATATCATCACCAGGTGTCTGATTCGCTAAACGGAGAACCAATTATTGTCACTTATTGTACCGTTTGCCGAACCGGCAGAGTGTATGAACCGAAAGTAAAAGGCAACTATGAAACATTTCGTTTAGTGGGTATGGATCATTTTAATGCAATGTTTGAAGATGAGACCACAAAATCATGGTGGAGGCAAGTGAACGGAGAAGCAATTGCCGGTGAACTGAAAGGTGAACATTTGCCTGAGATATTTAGTTATCAAACTTCATTGGGTAAGTGGCTGCAATTATATCCTAACAGTTTAATAATGCAACCAAATGAAAAGGATTCAGGAAACTATGTTTCAGAAAATTATGAAACAGGTAAATCAAGAAGTAGTTTGACCGGCACAGATTCATTGTCATGGAAAGATAAATCGTGGGTTGTTGGCGTTAAGGTAAATCATCAAACAAAAGCTTATGACTGGAATAAATTAATTACACAAAGAATTATTCATGATAAAATTGATGATACTCCTATCATAGTGTTGGTTTCATCTGATAATAAAAATTTTTTTGCTTTTAAAAGAAAATCAAGTGATGATCATTTCACAGTGACAAATGATACGTTATCATTAAACAATCAACAATATGAATTGAATGGAAGAGCAATCGGAACTTTTGTTTCTTTAAAAAGAATTGCTGCTTACCAGGAATTCTGGCATAGCTGGCGAACATTTAATCCTGATACAAAAGTTTATTAATCACTTCTTAAATAAGATGATCAAAAAATTTTTATTGATATGTTCAGCCTTTTTTGCTTATACAGTTTCCTATGCGTGGACCCCTGTAGATAATTATTTATACCGCTGTAATGAAAAATTAGTTGAAGTGGTGATGGAAGATCTTTTTAATCCACCCGTTTCAAGCCGTGTATATGTTTATCCAAACATTGCCGCCTATGAAGTGCTGGCAATTGGCAATCCACAATTGATTTCATTAAGCGGGCAAATTAAACATCTTCCAAAATTAAAATTGGAAAAAGAAAACATTAATTATTCTATCGCTGCTGAATTTGCTTACACCACAGTTGCAAAAAAATTAGTTTTTTCTGAATATATGATTGCTGATTTTGAAAAGGAAGAAATAGAAATATGGAAAAATAAAAATATTGATACTGCTGTAATCGCCAGATCTATTGAGTATGGTATTAATGCAGGAAAGCAGTTAATTGACTGGGTAATGAAGGACAATTACACACACATAAAAACTTTGCAGCGTTATGTGCTGAATGACAGCACTGCTGCATGGAAACCCACAGCACCTGAATACACCAATGCACTGGAACCAAACTGGCCATTAATGCGTCCATTAGTAACTGACTCAGCATGTGAGATCAGACCTGTGGCTACTTGTGCGTATGATGAAAAAAAATCGTCTGACTTTTATAAGCAGGCAATGATGGTTTATCAAACATCCAGAACATTAGATACAACGCAAAAGTTAATTGCGCAGTTTTGGGATTGCAACCCGAACATCTCTGTTCAAAAAGCACATATCACTTATTTCATTCATAAAATATCTCCCGGAGGTCATTGGATTAAAATAGCAGGGCAGGCATGCAGGAATTTAAATTTTGATGAATTGAAAACCGCTGAAGTTTATACACTTGTTACAATTGGTTTGTATGAGGGATTTCTTAGCTGCTGGTCGGAAAAATTCAGGTGTAATTCCATCCGTCCAGAAACATATATTCAGCGATTGATAGATCCAAAATGGTTACCCTATATTCAAACACCACCGTTTCCTGAATATCCGAGCGGACACAGCATTATTTCAAGTACATCCGCAACTATACTCACACAGCTTATTCCTCAACCTTATTCATTCACTGATTCTTCTGAGATGTATATCAACATACCACCGCGCAGTTTCAACTCATTCAATGAAGCAGCAAAGGAAGCAGGACTCAGTCGTTTTTATGGAGGTATTCATTTTATGCCTTCCATAATCAATGGTGCTGAACAAGGTAAACGGATTGGAGAATTTATTTTAGAAAATATTCATACAAGAAAATGAAATATAATTTACGGTTTATGGTTTGCCGTTTACGGGTTATTGTTAGTATGCTCTCTACGTCTTTGCGTTTTTGCGTTAAGATATTTTGTTTTCTGGTAATACCATTTGCTTCCTATTCGCAATTACTTTTTACCCGTATTACCCCTGAAGAATCAGGTGTGAAGTTTGTTAATGCAATTATTGAATCACAAAAAATAAATTTTTTCAGTTACGGCTATTTGTACAATGGTGGCGGAGTAGCAGTTGGTGATGTTAATAATGATGGATTGGCTGATTTGTATTTCAGTGGTAACATGGTGCATAACATATTATATCTCAACCAGGGTAACCTTAAATTTAAGGACGTTACAGACAGTGCCGGTGTTGATGGGGGATTAGGATTTAAAACAGGAGTGTCAATGGTTGATATAAATGGCGATGGATTGCTTGATATTTATGTTTGCAAATCCGCGGTTTCAGAGCCATCACTTCGCAAAAACATGCTTTATATTAATAATGGCAACATGACTTTTACTGATAAAGCAAAAGAATATGGTGTGGATGATGAAAGCTATACAACACAGGGATATTTCTATGATATGGACCTGGATGGAGACCTCGATTTATTTCTGCTCAATCATCCCGATGAAATGAATTACTCGAGCAAAATTGAATTGACTTATGACAAAACAGGAAATTTGATTGCATTGAGGGATACACAGCGAACTTATATCAGTAACAGATATTATGAAAATATAAATGGTCATTTTAAGGATAAAACTTTTTCAGCCGGTCTTGGCACTTATGCTTTTGGATTGAGCGCTATCATTGATGATTTTAATGGTGATGGGTATCCTGATATATATGCCTGCAATGATTTTCATTATCCTGACTATTTGTTTATCAATAATAAAAACGGAACCTTCACTAACCGGCTTGATGAACATTTTCAGCACACGTCCAATTCATCCATGGGATCAGATTATGCTGATATAAACAACGATGGTTTTTTAGACCTGATGGTTCTGGATATGTTACCTGAATCATTTCAAAAACAAAAACAGCTGAAACCTCCTGTTAATTATGATACTTTTTACAAAAGAATTAAGTATGGTTATGGTACTCAGTTTGTAAAAAATGTTTTACAGTTAAACAACGGCAACAACACTTATTCTGATATCAGCTACCTTGCAAATGTTGCGTTTACTGATTGGAGTTGGGCTCCTCTGATTGCAGATTTTGATAATGACGGATTCAAGGATATTTATGTAACCAATGGATATTTAAGAGATGTAACTGATCTGGATTTTATTGTTTATAATAATGATTCTATAGTTAAGCACTTAATTAAAGAGGAAGGTAAACTCGATACATTAAAATTATTGTCAGCTATTCCTTCCAATAAAGTGTTCAATTATTTTTTCAGAAATAACGGTAATCTTACTTTTAATAGTATAAGTGCAACCTGTGGCTTAAATACTCCATCGTTCGGCAACGGTGCAGCCTATGCTGATCTGGACAATGATGGTGATCTGGATTTAATTGTAAATAATATTGACGAAGAACCATTTATATACAGAAATAATTCTGTTCAGAACAAGGCAGGAAATTACATCAGGTTTAAGTTGAAAGGAACAGATAAAAATATTGAAGGCATTGGTACAGCAATTCAGATTGAAACACCTGATGGCACAAAACAGGTGCAGCATTTTATGCCTGATAAGGGATATATTTCGAGTCATGAACGGTTTGTACATTTTGGAATAGGGCAAAACAAATTTGCAAATGTTATCATCACATGGCCTAATGGATTAATGCAAACCATTAGTGCCTTAGAAGCCAACCATGTTTATACTTTGGATATTAAAAATGCTTTTGCCAAACCTAAAGCTGAAGAAAAAATATCGACTCTTTTTATTGACATCACCAAAGAGACAAACGTTATTTATAAGCAGAAAGAAAATACTTATATAGATTTTAAACTCGAACCTTTATTACCACATCAGTTTTCGCAACTTGGCCCTTGCATAGCTGTTGCGGATGTTGATGGCAATGGAACAGAAGATTTTTTTATCGGAGGCAGCAAGGACAATGAAGCATTTGTTTACATGCAGGATCATGCAGGAAAATTTTCAAAATCAAAGCAACCGGGTATTACGGCTGATAAACAATTGGAAGATACCGGTTCAGAATTTTTTGATGCAGATAATGATGGTGATAAGGATTTGCTTGTAGTGAGCGGAGGAAACGAATATCCCGAAACTGATTCGATGTATCCTGTGAGGCTATATTTAAATGATGGCAAAGGGAATTTTATAAAGGATAAAAACTTTCCCGTTATTTATTCAAGTGCTAAAGCAATTGCCATTGATGATTATGATAAAGATGGAGATGCAGATATTTTTATTGGCGGAAGAGTGGTGCCAGGTCATTATGGTTTGATACCGCAAAGTTTTTTATTGCAAAACAACAAAGGAAATTTTACTGATATCACAAAACAGATTCCTTCCCTTGCAAGCATTGGTATGGTAACCGATGCAATATGGTGTGATATAAACAAAGACAGCTGGAAGGATTTAATAATGGTTGGAGAATGGATGCCGCTTACTATTTATAAAAATAATCCCGCAGCTTCGGGAAGTAAACTTGATGCTCCTATTATAAATGAAAATTCTTATGGATGGTGGAATACTATTGCACAAACAGATGTGGACAATGATGGTGATATTGATTTGATTGGTGGCAATGTGAGCATTAACACAAGGTATCGTGGCAACGAACAATATCCGGTTACAATGGTGGTGAGTGATTTTGACAATAACGGAAGCACCGACTGTGTAATTTCCTTATACCAGGAAGGAAAAAGTTATCCATTGGCAACGCGTGATAATTTGCTTGACCAGATGAATTTTCTTAAGAAGAAATTTTTGCGTTACCATGACTATGCGAATGCAACCATCAATGATGTTTTTACTCCTGAGCAATTAAGTAAAGCGCAAACATTTAAAGCAAATAATATTGCCAATGTAGTTTTTAATAATGATGGAGCCGGAAATTTTTCACAACAATTACTTTCTTCAAAAGCTCAAATCTTTCCAATAAATGCCATCATTACAGATGATTTTGACAAGGACGGACTTACTGATTTGCTGGTGGCAGGTAATGATTATTCTACAGAAGTTGAAACAGGAAGAAACGATGGAGGCATTGGTCTCTTCTTAAAAAATTTTGGTGCAGGCAAATTCAGAGGGGTAACAGTAACACAAAGCGGATTCTATGCACCTGGTGATGTTAAGTGTATTAAACGGATTAAAATAAATAATAAGCCTTGTTTTATCATTGGTAAAAACCAGGGCGACTTGCAGTTTGTGAGATATAATGAAATTAAATAATTCATGAAAACCAAAACAGATTATATCGCTCATCTTTCCAAAGACAAGAATCTAAAAAAAATTATCGGCTCTGAAAATATTTCTTTAAAGAGATACAATAATATTTGTCAAAGATTATGTGCATCTATTATGAGTCAGCAGCTTTCTACTAAGGTTGCAGATGTTATTCATAAAAGATTTCTGAATTTGTTTAATGATGAAGAACCAACTCCTGAGATGATCTTAAAAATAAAACCTGAAACATTGAGGAGCATCGGACTGAGCAATGCCAAAGTAAGTTATGTACATAACGTTGCACGCTTTGCTGTAGAAAAGGGTATGTATGCAAAAACGTTAAACAAGATGAGCAATGAAAAAGTGATTGAATATCTCACTGAAATAAAAGGAGTAGGACGGTGGACGGTAGAAATGCTGTTGATGTTTACTTTGGGTAGGGAAGATGTTTTTGCTGTTGATGATCTGGGAATTCAAAACAGCATGATTGAACATTATAAGTTGGACAGAGGCGATAAGAAAAAATTCAGGGAAGAGATGTTAAAGATTTCAGAGAAATGGAGCCCTTACAGAACTTATGCATGTTTGCATTTGTGGAGATGGAAGGATACGGTGCAGAAAGAGAACGGAAAAGCTAAAAAGAAAATCTCAAAAAAATCAAGCTAAAAGAAAATTTTGCGAGATGCTTCCTACGTCAGCATGACAAGTTTCCGAAGCATGTCATGCTGACGTAGGAAGCATCTCTCTATTTTTTAAGATAATTACTGTATTTTCTTCCCTTCAATATAAGTATTCACATGCCTGCTTTTTTTAGTATCATAAATATCAGCAAGGGTAACTAAAATGCCCGTTTCTTCCACATCTCCAAAATGTTCGTTCAGTGCAGTTCCAAAATTTTTCATGGTGGCCGACAAATTCATATAAGAGTTTACAAGTGGTGGAATATTTTCACCGAGTGCTCTCACACGATGATTTAATTCACGGTGACCATCTTTATAGTTTAATCCTTTGATTGCTTTTGCGAAATCAGAAAGATCATGTGTGATGGGTAAAGAATGTTTGGGTATAACCAAATGTTCAGTATCAGGAAAATAATATTCCATGAAAAATAAAATCATGTCGCGTGCATGCTGGTTGTAATGACGGTACATGGTTACTTTACCAAAAAAATATTTAATATCCGGATTGTCAACTGCAATAGCCCCTAAGCCGTCCCATAAATTATCTAACGTAAAAAGCCCTTTGCGGTTTTCAGCACTCGGCTGATACTTTGGTTGAACAAACGAACGTCCTAACTCAATGGTGTGAGGCAGATATTCTTTCACAAATTTTTCAGAGAAGTCAAACAACTCTGCAGTGGCGAGATTCCATTTTTTATTTTTCACATCATAAGCCTCTGCACAACGGATGAATCGGTAACCTCCCATGATCTCCTTTTCAGAGGGATTCCAAACGATCAGTTGTTTGTAAGGAATATCGCAATCATCATATTCGTCAATATCAATCGGCTTGCCTGTACCACCACCTGCATCACGAAAAGTAAGTTCACGCAAACGGCCAATCTCTTTCATCACCAGCGGAGAATCGTGATTGGAGATGATGTAAATTAAATTAGAGCCATTGTTAGACTTACGGATAAATCTTTCAGCAGTTAACTCTGACTCTAAATCTTTAACAGGAACAGGATCAATGATTGCTTCCATAAATGGCTATAGGGCTTTGTCCTCCACGTCCCAAAGTATAAACATGTTCCTTAACAAGTTGTGCCCATTCGTAATCGGTTTTTTCCGCGGTGAAAATTTCATGTGATAAAGGTTTCCCAAAAATAATCTTAATTGTTTTACCTTTTTGATGATACATCTCATCCATGAGATAAAACATTTCAACATTGGCTTCAATTCCTATCCGCGACCGGAACCGTGACAGGTTATAAAAAAAACCGGAGTTGCGTCCTTCAATATAAACCGGGATAATATCATGTTTGTTTTTTCGCACCTGTTTTATAAAACTTTTTTTCCACTCAAGATCTTTAATCACTCCGCCCTGCTGCTTACGTGATACCAAACCTGCAGGAAAGATCAGCATGGCAACATCCGAGACGTACAGTTTATCCATTGCAGCAAATTTTTCAACAGAGTTTTTTCCATGCTTGTTTACACCAATAAATAATGCTTCAAGATTTTTAAGTTGCAACAAAATATCGTTCACCACGAATTTGATATCTCTGCGTTTTTTTTCGATAACATGTATCAATGCCATTGCATCCAATCCTCCCAAAGGATGATTGCTGGCAACTATACAACCTCCAGCTGCAGGCATATTTTCAAAACCTTCATATTCAACCTTTACTCCAAACTCTTCCAATATTGAATCAACAAAATCAAATGAGGTCTTATGTCCGTGCCTTTTAATAAATGCATTAATCTCTTCCTGGTGTACAATCCGTTTGATATACCTTAATAAAAAGCCGGGCATCACACGTAGCAGGTTTTTATTTTTGCTCGCTATTACTTCTTCAACATTTATAAATTTTTTTTCCGGTGCTTGCACGCGCTAAAATTATAATTTAGTCGTGAGTATTTAGTAACATGTTATCTGTTAATTAAATGCCATCTGCTTTTTACTTTATACTAACTACTTGATACAAGTTAAAATGAAAGACAATTTTTCAGCAAGATCAGAATCCTATGCAAAGTTTCGTCCTTTATATCCTAAGGAGATGTATGATTTTATTTTTCCGCTGGTTAAAACCAAACAATTAGCATGGGATTGTGGTACGGGTAACGGACAAGTGGCACGCGAATTAGCAAAACACTTTCATTCTGTGCATGCAACTGATATAAGTGAACGGCAAATTGCAAATGCCGCACCTGCAGAAAATATTTTTTATAAAGTTGAATCAGCAGAGCATACTCATTTTCCTGATCATACATTTGATTTGATTACGGTAGCACAAGCCATTCACTGGTTTGATTTTGATGCATTTTATAAAGAGGTGAAAAGAGTTGCTAAACGAGATTCTGTTTTGGCAGTAATTGGCTATGGATTATTGACCATTGATAATGCAACTGATAAAGTGATTGAATATTTTTATAAGGATATCACGGAGCCTTATTGGGATAAAGAGAGAATTTATATTGATGAACACTATCAGACCATTCCTTTTCCATTTGAAGAAATACCATCACCAGAATTTTTTATTAATGTTGAATGGAACTTTGATCAGTTGATTGGTTTTTTAAGTACATGGTCAGCAGTACAGCATTATATAAAAGCAAATAATAAAAACCCTGTTGAACTTATTTATGATGACTTGAAAAAAACGTGGAGTAATAATCAGATGAAAGAAGTAAAGTTTCCTGTTTTGTTAAGAGTTGGAAAAATTAATTCATAAGAATTTTAGTTAAACAAAACTTTTGAATTTATCATTTCTCTCACAGCTTCCATAATCGCATCAGCATCAAAATGACATTCATTATATAATTCTTTTTGTTCGCCATGTTCAATAAAACGATCAGGAATACCGAGACGAACTATTTGCGCTGCATAATTATTATCAATCATAAATTCAGCAACCGCACTTCCAAAGCCTCCCATAATACAACCGTCCTCAACAGTGATTATTTTTTTGAACTGAGAGAATACTTCGTGCAACAAAACCTGGTCTAATGGTTTTACAAAACGCAGATCGTAGTGAGCAGGATAGAAACCTTCTTTCGCTAAACGATCGCAGGCATCCACTGCAAAATTTCCGGGATGACCAATGGTTAGTATTGCAACTTCTTCACCACCCCTTAACATTCTTCCTTTACCTACCGGAATTGCTTCAAATGGTTTTTTCCAATCAATCATCACACCATTACCACGGGGATAACGAATAGAAAATGGTCCCATGTTATCATGCTGGGCTGTGTACATTAAGTTACGCAGTTCCTGTTCATTCATAGGTGCACTCACAATCATATTCGGAATGCAACGGAAGTATGCATAATCAAAAACTCCATGATGTGTGGGTCCATCGGCACCAGCCAAACCGCCACGATCTAAACAGAAAACAACATTTAGCTTTTGCAATGCTACATCATGCACCACCTGGTCGTAAGCACGCTGCATAAACGAAGAATAAATATTGCAGAATGGAATCATTCCCTGTGTAGCAAGTCCGGCTGAAAAAGTGACTGCATGTTGTTCAGCAATACCAACATCAAAGGCACGGTCAGGCATTGCCTTCATCATGATGTTCAATGAACATCCGCTTGGCATTGCAGGTGTAACGCCCACTATTTTATTATTTGTTTGTGCTAATTCAACAATGGTATTACCAAATACATCCTGATATTTCGGTGGCTGTGGTTTATCAGTAGCTGATTTAAAAATTTCTCCTGTTACTTTATCAAACAATCCCGGAGCATGCCATTTGGTTTGATCTTTTTCAGCTAAATCATAACCCTTTCCTTTCACAGTAAGGCAATGTAAAATTTTTGGTCCGGGAATTTTTTTCAGATCCTTCAGCACTTTCGCCATGTGATTTACATCATGCCCGTCAATGGGACCGAAGTAGCGGAACTTTAAGGATTCAAAAAGATTGCTTTGTTTTAACAATGTGCTTTTAACAGCGTTCTCAATTTTTTGAGCGATGGCTTGTGCATTGGGTCCGAATTTGCTTATCACTCCAAGCATTTTCCAAACCTCATCTTTTACTTTGTTATAAGTCTGCGAAGTGGTGATGTCAGTCAGGTATTCTTTCAGCGCACCCACATTCGGATCAATGCTCATGCAGTTGTCATTCAGGATGACAAGAAGATTTGAATTTTCAACCCCTGCATGATTCAATGCTTCGAAAGCCATTCCTGCAGTCATAGCTCCATCACCAATCACTGCAATATGCTGGCGTTTTTTATCTCCTTTTAATCGCGAAGCAACAGCCATTCCTAAAGCGGCAGAAATAGAAGTAGAAGAATGTCCAACACCAAATGTGTCGTATTCACTTTCTGAACGCTTGGGAAAACCACTGATGCCTTTGTAAATCCGGTTAGTATGAAAAATTTCTCTTCGTCCGGTTAAAATTTTATGTCCATAAGCCTGGTGTCCAACATCCCAAACCAATTGATCATAAGGAGTGTTAAAAATATAATGGAGAGCAACGGTCATTTCAACCACTCCTAAGCTTGCACCAAAATGTCCTCCGTTTATAGAGACAATATCTATTATGTACTGGCGTAATTCCTTACAAACCTCTTCTAATTGTTCAGGCTTTAGCTTTCTTAAATCAGCGGGAAAATTTACCTGGGATAATAACGTACCGGCTTTAACCTGGTTCATGTTTTTATGGATGAGCAAAAATACGGAATAAGTAGAAAGTATAAAGTAGTTAGTATAAAGACTTGTCCCTCTCTTTTTTAATATTGCACCATAATAAATCGAATCGTTTGCCTTAGTTGAGACTATCTACTTTATACTTTCTACTACAACAATGAAAATTTTTGTAAAAAACATCGAATCTTCCATCAACGAAATGCTGCTTGAAATGTTGTTTAAGCAATTTGGACCTATTGTTAGCACTAAAATCGTTTATGATAAAATTACCTGGGAATCAAAAGGGTTTGGTTTTATTGAATTTGAGAATAAAGAAGATGCTTTGCGTGCTATTGAAAAAATAAACGGTTTGGTTGTGAAAGGACAAAAGCTGACGGTGATGGAAGCGGAGGAAAGGAAGAAGTGATGAAATTTTAAAGACTATAATTCCATTTTTGCTCGAGCGTTTTTTATAAAAGTTGTTTAACTAGGGAATAGTTATACATTTACAGTGATATTTCATTTTAATCCAAACACAAACCCAATGAAAAAACTTCTCCTATCCTTTGCTCTGTCTCTTATATTAAACACGCTTTCATTTGGAAGCCATTTAATGGGAGGACAAATTACAGCAACACATATTAGCGGATTAAACTACCATATTGTGATGACGATTTACCGTGATGTAATTGGAATTCCTATTCAGCCTATGGATGAAATTTATGTTTATGACTTAATTCAGGGTCATTTAATAGGATCGGTTTCTATTGCTGCTTCTCCCGCTATAAATATCGGGAATGGTGTGGAAGAATATGTTTATGATACAACTTTTGTTTTCCCGGGGAATGGCGATTATATATTAACGTGGCAAAATTGTTGTCGCAATCTGGCAATTTTAAATCTGGACCCTGCCGGAATGTATCTTCAAAACCAATTACATGTTGATGGCGGTAATTCATCTCCAATATTTATTAATCCTCCTATCCCAATTGCTCAGGTAAACAATCCATTTTATTATAATCCTTTACCTTATGATGCTGATGGCGATTCGCTGCATTGGCAGTTAGATCTTCCATATGATAATTCCCTAATGTTTGCAGATCCTTTTAATAGTCATGTTATTTCCGGATACTCCCTGCCACCATCCGATACAACAATGCCTTTTACTATGAATACAATCACAGGAGAAATTTCTTTTTTACCAAATACAGAAGGGCACTTTGTGGTTTCCGTTCTCGCAAGCGAATATCGTAATGGTGTTAAGATTGGTGAGATAAGAAGGGATATGCAAATTATTGTTATTCCATCAGCAAACAGTCCTGCATCTTTTTCCAGAACCTGTAATATTCTTCCTGAAAGTGATGCCAGCTATCGAATTGCCGCAGGCAGTATGCTTGATTTTAATATGACTGCAACTGACTTTGCAGACAACGATTATCTTTCATTTGATGCAACCGGAGGAATTTTCTTTTCTAATAATTCTCCTGATTTTATTCACCATGATGACAATGGAAGTGCAGACTGCAGATTAACCTGGACTCCTGATGTATCTCAAATAAATTCTCAACCATACATACTGGTTGTAAGATCAAAAGAAACGCACCCTCCTTTTGTTTTTAATCGTGATTTTTCTCTTGCATTATATGTGGATGCTGCAAAAATTTCAGATGATGTTGCTCCGGTTTATAATATGTCCATTCATACCATAACACAAAACTTCATTGATTTGTCTTTGACATTATCAGGTTCAGGAGCTGTGAGTATTAATGTTGTTAATATGTTAGGTCAGCATGTAAAAGAATTGTTTAATGGCGAATTAAAAAATGGAAATCATCAGTTAGCATTTAATAATATGATATTAAGAAGCGGAATTTATTTTCTTACAATTAATACAACAGAAGCCGGGTATAAAATGCAAAAAATATTTATGCCGTAATTATTTGTTTCAACTCACCCTGCTAAAATTCCCAGAAACCTTTCTCCATGAGAAAGCATTTCTGCAATCATATTTTTAATTCTATTTCATTCTTTTAATAATATATAAAAGGTCATCTGCCCATTTGGGAAATTGCACAAATTCCTTTGTAAGATGTCCGTTTTTCACATGCGCTACTTCAATAGCTTCATCAGTGGCGTTATCGATAAGAAAAACTTCTTTGAATAAATGAAGTTTTCCTTTTAAATAGGTAAGTCCTATTTTATAGCGATGAATAATTATTTCTACAGGAATATTGTGTCCTCCTTCACGCACTCTTCTCTCAACCCGATTAATGTTCACATTCAAATCACCTGTGCACATAAAAAATAAAATAATTTCAAAACCATGCTTTATCATATTTTCAATCCATATGTAATCATTGCTATTAGCTAAATTGCTTTCAATCATAAAATCTTTTTTGTCTTTTATTAATTCTCCTGCACGTTGACGAAAAATCATTTCAGCATTTACAAAATTGTCAGGTGTAAATCCTCCTAACTCGTTTTTTGCAATAAGATCAACATTTAAAAAAGGTAAACCGGAATCAATAAATTGCTGCTGAATTGCAGTAAGGTAATAAGTGGTTTTTCCAGTGCCGTTAGCTCCGGCAAGTATATAAAGTAAGGGCATTAATCACGATGAGTTCTTTTAAGAATTCGTGTTTGGCGGGTTTTTGGATTCTCTTCTACCATTTCACCACTTCTGATATAAACAATGGTGTTACCCGAAAGCAGCGCAGCTTTATGAACATATTCCTTCATTGCTTTTGCCATTATGTTAAAATCAATATTTACCAGCGGTTTTTTCATAGTTTTAATATACTTGACAAAGGTAATCAACCTCAAACTTTGAGACAAAAAAATTCTGACCTGGTAAAAAGCATAAAGGTTTTTGAAAAACCTTTTTCAATCTGTATTACCAATTAACATAATCAACTAATTAACCAACTCACCAAACTCAACTCACCCTGCTAAAATTTCCAGAAACCTTTTCTGCATTTGCCAGTTTTTCTGCAATCATATTATTTTCCGGAAGCACCAAATGCGGATCATGTTTTAATAAATCAATTGCAGCGTGACGGGCTTTTTCTAGGATGGCAGAGTCTTTTGCAAGGTCAGCAATTCTGAAATTTAAAATACCACTTTGCTGAGTACCCGTTATATCTCCGGGTCCTCGTATTTGTAAATCAGTTTCTGCTATTACAAAACCATCATTGGTATCACACATGGTCCGCATTCTTAAGCGTGCTTCATTACTAAGTTTGCTGCCTGTAAGTAAAATGCAAAAACTCTGATCAGCACCACGTCCTACACGTCCACGTAACTGGTGAAGTTGTGATAAACCAAAACGCTCTGCACTTTCAATCAACATTACAGACGCATTAGGAACATTCACACCTACTTCAATCACAGTGGTTGCTACAAGAATATTTGTTTTACCTTCTTTAAACATTTGCATCTCGTAATCCTTGTCTTTTGGTTTCATTCTTCCATGCACAATACTCACTTTATATTGTGGCAACGGAAAATCACGGCATATACTTTCATAACCAGCCATCAGATCATTGTAGTCTAATTTTTCTGATTCTTCAATTAACGGATAAACAATATACACTTGTCTTCCTGATGCAATTTGCTCTTTTAATAAACCAAACACCGCCAAACGGTTTGCCTCATATTTATGAACTGTTTTTACGGGTTTTCTTCCTGGTGGTAATTCATCAATCACCGAAACATCCAGGTCACCATACAAAGTCATTGCAAGTGTTCTTGGAATAGGGGTAGCAGTCATCACCAACACATGTGGCAGCTCATCGTTTTTCATCCAGAGCTTTGCACGTTGCTCCACTCCAAAGCGGTGTTGCTCATCAATCACCACCATTCCCAAATTCTGAAACTGAACTGCATCTTCAATCAATGCATGGGTGCCGATAAGGAAATGTAATTCACCATTTAATAATAGTTCAGCAATTTCTCTTCGCTTTGCAGCTTTGGTACTTCCTGTAAGTATTTCAATTTTAACAGGCATATCTTTCAGTAAATCAGAAATGGTTTCAAAATGTTGCGAAGCAAGAATTTCTGTTGGTGCCATCAAACACGCCTGGTAGCCATTATCCAAAGCCATTAACATACTCAACAATGCAACCACCGTTTTACCGCTTCCAACATCTCCCTGCAACAAACGATTCATCTGCTTTCCTGAACCGCAATCAGAACGAATATCCTTTAAAACTTTTTTCTGCGCATTGGTTAAGGCGAATGGCAAATGGTTGTGATAAAAATTATTAAAGTAATCGCCAATGTGTGCAAACATTTTACCGCGAATTTTTTCCGTGCGGAGTTGTTTAGTCAAGAGCAATCGAAGCTGTAAATAAAACAGCTCTTCAAACTTTAACCGTTGCTGTGCTTTTTCAAGTGTAGCAGTATCAGTTGGAAAATGAATCAGCACCTGTGCATCACGCAAAGGAATTAATTGCTGTTGCTGAATAATTTTTTGAGGAAGTGTTTCCGGAAGATGAGATGGCAAACCTTGTATTAGATTTTTTTGCAGTTTCAAAATCCCTTTGCTATCCAATCCCATCACTTTGCATTTCTCCGTGCTGCTGTAAATACCCTGTAGTTTTCCGCTTGTCACATCCTGCTGTAATGAAGCCGGTTCAATTTCAGGATGAACAATATTTATTTTTCCATTAAAAACTGTTGGCTTTCCAAAAACAATGTAAGTAACACCGGCTTTCAATGCATCACGCATCCATTTTATTCCCTGGAACCAAACCAATTCAATGCTTCCGGTCTCGTCCTTAAAATTTGCAATTAATCGTGTAGTTCGCTTTTCTCCCACCGATGTTATGCGCGTAATGGTTCCTTTCAGTTGAATATATGCTATGTCTTCACTGGCTTCGCTGATGGTATAAAATCGTGAACGGTCAACATAACGAAAAGGATAATGTTGAAAGAGATCGTTAATGGTAAAAATGCCTAATTCTTTTTTTAGCAATTCACCACGTTGTGGTCCAGCGCCTTTTAAATATTCAATTGGTGAATCCGGATTATAAGGCATCATGCAAAAATATAAATACCAGTTTCTAAATATGATTTATATAAACGGAAATCACACATGGAATTACTATAGGTAAAGATTTGGTTGTTGTATAAAAAGAAAAATCCTCCCTTTTCGGAGAGGATTTAAAAACGTTTCAATAATACTATTGGTTATTGAATTTTCTTTACGTTCACCGCATTCTGACCTTTTTTTCCTTCCACTACATCATAACTTACAAGGTCGTTTTCACGCACCCGATCAGTTAATCCGCTGTGATGTACAAAGATCTCTTTGTTCGTTTCATCTTCAAGGATGAAGCCGAAGCCCTTCGATTCGTTGAAGAATTTAATTTTTCCTGTTGCCATTGGTTAATAAGAGTTAATTAATATAAATTTTTATTGGTGCTACAAAACTAAAATAAAAACAACAGAGAGCAATATTTATAAATTATTTTTACCTCAAATATTTTATATGCAGAATATTAAAAGCATTTCGGGCAACATTGTGGATGTGTTAAACTCACGTATTTACCAGGGGACACTTCATATCAGCAATGGAATTATAGAAAGTATAGAGGAGAATGATGAATCTTATTCCAGTTTTATTATGCCCGGTTTTGTTGATGCACACATTCATATTGAAAGCTCAATGCTTACGCCTTATGAATTTGCACGTGTTGCATTACGACATGGAACCGTTGCAACAGTAAGCGATCCGCATGAAATTGCAAATGTGCTTGGATTAAGAGGTGTTTATTACATGATTGAAAATGCAAAAGGTGCAATGCTGAAATTTAATTTCGGTGCTCCTTCCTGTGTGCCTGCAACAATATTTGAAACAGCAGGTGCAACACTGACAGCAAATGAAATTGATGAATTGATGCAACGTGATGACATCCGGTATTTAAGTGAGATGATGAATTATCCCGGAGTATTATATGATGATCCTATGGTAATGGAGAAAATTGCTGTTGCAATAAAATACAACAAGCCCGTTGATGGGCATGCTCCCGGTTTACGTGGTGAGCAGGCTGAAAAATATATTGCTGCAGGCATCAGTACCGATCACGAGTGCTTTACTTTGGAAGAAGCATTGGATAAATTAAAACATGGAATGAAAATATTAATTCGTGAAGGTTCAGCTGCCAGAAACTTTGATGCGCTTGCTCCTTTATTAAAGGAACATCATGAGCAATGCATGTTTTGTTGTGATGATAAACATCCCGATGAATTGTTGCTTGGACATATTGATCAGCATGTGAAGCGTGCAATTGGTTTGGGCAATGATGTGATGAATGTGTTGCAGGTTGCATGTGTGAATCCGGTAAAGCATTATAAATTAAATGTAGGTCTGTTGCAAAAAAATGATCCTGCTGATTTTATTGTTGTAAATAATCTTAAAGATTTCGAAGTGCAGCAAACCATCATCAATGGAATGTTAGTTGCTGAAAAGGGAAAGTGTTTTTTACCAAAACGCAAGCATAAAATCATCAACCACTTTAAGGCAACTGCTATAGTTCCTGATGATTTTGAAGTGAAAGCAAAAAGTGATTTCATCAATTGCATAGTTGCACATGACGGACAATTGGTAACCAGTAACGAAAAAGTTAAATGCAAAATTGAAAATGGATTTGCTGTTGCTGATATTGAAAACGATGTATTAAAAATGGTTGTTGTAAATCGTTACACCAAAGCAAAACCTGCAATTGCATTCATTAAAAATTTTGGATTAAAGAAAGGCGCAATTGCAAGCAGTGTTGCTCATGATTCACACAACATCATTGCAGTTGGAACCAATGACCTTGATTTATGTAACGCAGTGAATTTGCTAATCGAGAATACGGGAGGTTTAAGTGCAGCCTGCATTCACGATCAGTTAGTGATACCATTACCGGTTGCTGGATTAATGAGTGATCTTGACTGTGAAACCATTGGTAATTTATATTCATTGCTTGCCGGCAAAGCCAAAGAATGGGGATCCACATTACGTGCTCCTTATATGTCACTTTCATTTATGGCTTTGCTGGTTATTCCTCAATTAAAGTTGAGTGATAAAGGATTGTTTGATGGAGGTGAGTTTAAGTTTACGGAGTTGTTTGTGTGAACAGAAAATTTCTACACAAATTATTTCAACTTCTTCAATAAAGTAGTTTTACTCCTGATCCATTTGGGTAATATGATTGCACCGATAATGATGTAGGGATAATAACTCAATGTTCGCCACAACAAACCAAGAGTTGGAGCCAGACCTTTTGTGATGAACTCTC
>JANLUX010000239.1:0-5930 GCA_031363705.1 Bacteroidota bacterium | reverse complement strand
CACAAACTTATGTTGCAAAAACAGCAGGCACTTACAAATGCAAAGTAACCAACAGTTGCGGCAGTAAAACATCGGGTACAAGAACAGTTACTGTTAATTGCAGATTAGCCAATGAAGTTTTTACAGATCAATTAGAAAATTCTTACGAATTAAAAATTGCTCCCAATCCGTTTTCAAATTCTACAACAATTTCTTTTTCTCTTGAGCAATCTGAAAAAGTTTCTTTAAAGATTTTTGATTTGAACGGACGCTTAATAAAAACTCTTGCTAATAATGTTTTTGAAGATGGAGAACATTCAATTGAATGGAAAGCAGAAAATGTAAATGCAGGTATTTATTTTCTTAGCATTCAAACCGCAGAATTTTCAAAGACAGAAAAATTAATTGTAACGAAATAGCTGGGAATAAAGAGTAGGGAGTATTATAGTGCTCTACTCTTTATTCTTAATCAATCACCGCTACAAAAGTTTCTCCTTGAGAAAACTTCCCGTTATTGATGCTGCACAATTTGCTAAATCTTCAGGAGTTCCTTCAAAAATCAGGTGACCTCCATTTTCTCCTCCATCCGGACCGAGATCAATAATCCAGTCGGCAGATAATTGCTTATAAATGGTGCTCGATAACCGCGTTATATTTAGATACTCTTTAAACAATTCTTCCCTTAATAGCCTTCACTACCGCTTCTGATTTAGAATGTACCTGTAGTTTTTTGTAAATATTTTTGATATGACCGCTTACAGTTTCAGGGCTAATAAAACAGGATTCAGCAATCAATTTATAACTCATTCCCTCTACAAGATATTTCACAACTTCTTTCTCCCTGTCAGTAAGGTCAAAATTATTTACTGTTTCTGTTGAAGGTTTGTGTTTGACCATCTTCAATACTTTTCTTGCAATACTTGGTGTCATAGGAGAACCGCCTTCATAGACCTCTTTAATCGCAACAAGCATTCCTATCCCGGTGTCATGGAAGAATGGAGTTTTTCCATTGTAAAACATGGATGGAGCGTTCGTATCAGTGTTAAAAAAGAGTATAGATTTACCTCTTGCCGCGTGATGGGTTTTTCAAAATTGCTTTAGTATTCGGGCAAAAAGCTGTTGATGAAATACTCAAAAGCAATATTGCTGAAAGTATCAAAACAGAATTGAAAAATGCAAAGGTGTATGCCGAAGGGCTCGGAATTAGAATTGAAGTTAGGGACAGTGCTTTATTAAGCGATTTGGAAAAGTTAATTGCTATAAAAATTGCAAGCTAAAAAGTAAATGAAAGTATTCCTGTTTTAAATTTTCGATGTGCTTCATGTTAATCACTTAATCCGTTTAATCACAGTTCAGACAACCTTTCCGTTTCTCACGGCAGTGTGCCGTCATTGCGGGGAACGAAGCAATCTGTTTCATAGCACTACCTAAGCTCATTAATCCACGATGTCATTCCGAGGAAGCTTTGCACAGGACTACAAAAGTTGGATAACGACAAAACCCAATAAACCTTCCGAATATTTCCACAGATCGGTGGATTAGAGAAAGTTTTGGTAGGTTTGTTTCTTATATTTCTTCGTTATCGGATATGCTTTGGCAACAAAACTAACTTCCAACTGACTGCAATAAATAAACAGAGTATGAAAAAACTTTTTACGCTTTTAACGACAACTCTTCTTACGCTTAGCAGTTTTGCACAAGACCAACACCTCGTTGATTCTCTCGAAACCCAACTCAAAAACCATAACACAAAAAAAACAGAGTTGCAAATAAAATCTCCTTCGATGTATGACACTACAGCGGTAAACATTTTATATTATCTCTCAGTAACATATTGGTATAGTAACCCAGAAAAGGCACAGGACTATGCCGAACAATGCCTGGCGCTTTCGGAACAAATAGGTTATAAAAAAGGAATAGGAGCTGCTTATAACAGCATTGGGAATATTCTTAGTGAAAAAGGGGATTATTTGCCTGCTCTTGAATTTCTTGAAAAAGCATTAAAGGTAGGATTAGAAATAAAAGACAAAAAAATAATTGCCTCTGCATACAACAACATGGGATCAATTTATGCACAACAGGGCAATTATCCCGAAGCATTGAAAACTTATTTTGCTGCATTAAAAATAAAAGAGGAAATCGGGGATAAACGTGGCATAGCCAACACTTACGGCAATATCGGAAATATTTATGCCAGCCAGGGCAATAATCCCGAAGCATTGAAGAATTATTTTATTAGTTTAAATATGAAAAATAAAATGGGGGAAAAAAGAGGCGCCATTAATTCTTACCTCAATATCGCAAATGTTTATATTGATGAACGCAATTATCCTGAAGCATTGAAGAATAGCATTGCTGCTTTAAAATTTAGTGATGAAACCGGAGATAAAAATGGCATATCTGATTCTTACAATAAAATAGGAAACATTAATAATAATCAAGGTAATTATCCTGAAGCACTGAATAATTATTTCGCAGCTTTAAAAATAAGAGAAGAACTTGAGGATAAGAATGGTGTTGCTGAAACCCTCACAAGCATCGGACAAATTTATTGGAAACAGAAAAAAAACAATAAGGCATATGAGTATCTGAATAAAGGGTTGTCTCTTTCAAAAGAAATTGGTAGTTTGGAATTTATTAAAACTTGCTATGATAATTTGATCGCTGTGGATAGTGCGCAAGGCAACTTTAATAAGGCATTCGAGCACTATAAACTCTTCGTCACTTACCGCGATAGCTTATCAAACAATGAAAACACTGAGAAAATAGTTTCAATGAAAATGAATTATGATTTCAGTAGGAAACAAGATTCGCTCAATGTGGTGCAGGCAAAAAAGGATGTTGCTGCACAAAAGGAATTAAATAAACAAATACTTGTGCGCAACGGATTTATTGGCGGCACTATTTTATTTGTATTGCTTGCAGGAGCTGCAATCGTATTCTTCATTGACAGGACGAAGCGCAACCGCAAGAAACAAATGGAAGCAGTGAGAGCACGCATCAGCCGCGATTTGCATGATGATATGGGCAGCACCTTGCAGAGCATTTCAGTAATGAGCGAAATTGTGCGCATGAAATCACAATCGGACAACAGGCAGGAGTCAATGCCTTTAATCGAAAAAATCGGAAGCGCTTCGCGTGAGATGATTGATAAAATGAGTGATATAGTATGGGCAGTAAGTCCGCAGAATGATAATTTCGAAAACATCATCCTTCACATGCGTGCCTTTGGCGGAGAGCTGTTGGCCGGTAAAGATATTGCCCTGCATTTCAAAGCGGATAGTGGTTTAAACAACATCATGCTTTCGATGGAAAAGCGGAAATCATTTTTCTTAGTTTATAAAGAAGCATTGAACAATGCCTTCAAATATTCCGGTGCAAAAAATGTGAAGGTTGAAATTTCTAAATTCAATCATTCATTAAAACTAATTGTGGAAGATGACGGTGTCGGATTCAATATAAATGAAGACCGATTAAAAACCGGTGGCAACGGATTGAAAAATATGAACACAAGAGCCGCTGAACTGAATGGCAATATTTTAATTACATCAGAAGTTAGGAATGGAACAAGAATTATTCTCACAGTCAACTTGAAATAAATTTAAAAAATAATTTACAATAAGTATGAACCGCATAGAACATAGTACACAATAGAATAGCACATAGAGACAAACTATGTGAAACCTATGTTATCTATGTTCTATGTGGTGAAGATTTCAAGGCTTGATTTGGACCAATCCTTAATTTATGTTATTTATAAATTTTAAACAGGCTTTAAAAAGTGAGGACTACTCAAAGTAGGTAGTCCCTTATCCAAACCAAGTAATACTTTTACATTGTCCTGTAATTCGTACAAATTCGTATTCGTAGATAGAATGAATATCAAAGTCGCACTTTTTGAAGATAATCCGCTGTTGCGTGACAGCCTGTTTCAGCTTATAAACGGCACTGATGGTTTTATATGCACCGGTGCATTTCCCGATTGCACAGACCTTATGCGAAAAGTTGATTCAGCTGATCCTGATGTAATCCTTATGGATATTGACCTACCTGGTGGAATGAATGGCATTGAAGCAGTAGGAAAAATTAACCAAACGCATCCCCAAATTATGATCATCATGCAAACGGTGTTCAACGACAATGAAAGAATATTTCAGTCTATTACTGCCGGTGCATCGGGTTATCTTTTAAAAAACACTTCGCCTGCACGGATCCTTGAATCCATCCGTGAAGCAGCTACAGGCGGAGCGCCCATGACTCCAAGCATTGCACATAAAATCCTCGAAGTTTTCAGGAGTAGAAAGCCTGCCTTACCGGCTAACGACCAATCGCAGCTCAACGACAGGCAGAAAGAGATTCTCGAATATATTTTCAACGGCATGAGTTATAAGCTCATTGCTGAGAAGCTTTTCATAGCGGTTGACACCGTGCGCTACCATGTCAAAAACATTTATGAAATACTGCATGTTCATTCGCGCGATGAACTGATTTCAAAAATGGGAAAGTAGTTCTTTTTAAAGCTAAAAGTTAAAAACTAATAGCTAATAATTTTTAGACAACCCAACTTTAAACACGTAATTGAATTGATTTAACTATTCAATTTTCATTATTCACTTTTAGTTTTTAACTAATAAAAACTACCCATTTCAGGTAGTACTGCCGGCTTTAGTTGATTCTACTTTTGGCTCAGTAATTTGTTCAAACAATTTAAAACCATAAACAAAATGAAAAAACACCAACTAAAAAGGATTTATGCCTGCCTGCCATCAGGCATGGCTTTCATCATACCAATTGCTATCGGTATGATGTTTTCTGTAACTGCTAAAGCGCAGATAGTTTACACGGATCTTATACCGGATGTCTGGTATAGTTGCACCTTTAATAGCCCTTGTACGGGAAATTATTCACTAGACTTGAATAATGACGGTATCAATGATTTTGTACTGTCACCAAGAAAAAAGTTTGTTGGTTGCGGAGCATGCCATTCATTGATTTATGTTATGGCCGATGGAGATTCAGTAGTGATAAGTTCAACTTCTAATAGTTGGATTGCAGACCAGGCAGGAGGATATGCTTTAAATACCCTGATTGATTCATCTTTGGGTTGGACTAATGCTATTCATACGTTGGCTACTAAACGTGCGGATTGTGTGGCTTGCTCATCATCTCCTGGTAATTATCTTGTTCAATCGCCCATAAGCGGTCCCTGGGTTAATATTTGGGGAAAATACCTCGGTTTAAAAATACAAATGGGCACTGATTTTTATTATGGTTGGATTAAACTTGGAGTAGCCATAGGCTCCAATACAGTTTCAATTACGATAATGGAATACGCTTACAATTCCAGTCCCAGCCAACCCATCCTTGCCGGACAAAAAATTGTCACAGGAATAACGGAAAATTATTCTGCTTCCTCAATAACCCTCTATCCAAACCCCGCCAAAGATCACCTCACCATCGATTTAGGAAGCATCAACAAAAAAGTGGAAGTAACCATCGCTGACATTACCGGAAAAGTAATTTACAAAACCTCTGTATTCGCTCCCGATAGCTATCGGGAACAAAAAATAGAAGTGAGTACAAAAGATTTCACAGCTGGAGTTTATTTACTGCAAATTCAAACAGCAGATTTTATTGGAACGGAAAAACTTGTTATTCAAAAATAAATTCAATTCACATTTGAAAAAATTAATAAAATGAAAAAAACAATTACACAAATAATAATGCTCGCGTTAATTGGCTTGAGCACTATTACAAATGGACAAGCACCAAATTGGGTTTGGGCTCAAAGTGCCGGTGCAGGTGGTAACACCACCACTACCGATGCCTCCGGCAATGTGTATGTAACAGGTTATTATAAGTCCCCTACCATCATCTTTGGTGCAGATACATTGATTAATGCAAGTGCAGGCAGCGAGGATATCTTTATTGCAAAATATGATGCTTCAGGA
>JANLUX010000226.1:0-11070 GCA_031363705.1 Bacteroidota bacterium | reverse complement strand
ATATTGCTCTTCTCCTTTATTTAAATTAATCAGTCCGGCAAAATCAAAAGCTGCATTGGAATCATTCAGACTTATTTTTCCATCAAACTCTTGTCCTCTCACTTTTCCATCAATAGTTAATGCGTGATAATTATATTGATTCAAATAAATCTCTGATGCATTGGCTTTAACAGTTGCAGTCATGGTGTTTTTATCCAAACCATGTCCTTCCATATTTGCAGATAATGTTACAGGCCCGAACAACGTATCGTTTTTTAAAAGTTTGCCTAAATCGAAACGATCCACCTTCACCTCGCTTTTAAAATTTTGCTGTTTATCAATCACTGCAAAACCTGATACTGTACCGAACTCACTGCCAAAACCAAAACTGGATTCAAATGCTTTTAGCTGTCCATTAAATTTTGCATTTAGATTTATGTTAGCAGGAAGCTGTATGTTGGCAGGAATAATATTTTTCCCAAGTAATGCAACTACATCATTTCTTCCGGAAGTAACTTTTAAGTTGGGGAAATTGAAATATGCTTTTTCTGCATCGGGTAAACCGGTAATAACAAAATCTGTTGTGAGTAAAGTTTTAGATGATGTATGTAAAACAATTTTATCGCCATGTAAATATTTAATCTTGCCATTCACTTTGCCTGAAACACTTGCATAATTATAACCACCTTTAAAAAAAGGTTGAGCTGCAAGTTGTGGTGCGAAGTATAAAATATCTTTTGTATGTACTGTCACCTTCTTCATATCCGCTGTGATAAATAATTCGCCAATTGAATCTTTCAAAGATTCAAGAGAGGTAAATTCCATTTTTGTGTTTGCATTAATATCTGAATTTGCAGTTTTGATTTTTAAATGATCAGCCCTTACATTATGCAAATCCATATAAAAATCAGTACTGAATTCTTTGATTGAAATTCCACTTGGATCATTTGCAGTAAAGCTTTGGATGAGAGCCGCTGTTTTTGCAGAAGAATAAAAAATATCTTTTGCCACTGCAGAAATCTGCTGATAGTTTATGTGTGCGGGATCAAACGCGTTGTGTACGGCAGGCAGATTGATCACATTATAAGAAAATGCATTGTTATCAAGTTTTAAATTTTTTAATGCTATCTGCCATTTATTTTCAACAACCACTTTAGTGTTGGTTGGCAAAACAGAATCAACATCGGGCTTTGATGCTTCAGTAAAATTTAATTGAAAATTGCTATTTGAAAGTGCAAGCTCATCCGCTGAAATATTTTCCTTTGCGAGATTCATATTCGCTTTGGTAATTCCAAATTCTCCGATTACAGTTTTTACTGATTGCTTATTAACCTGATCAGCGTAAGCGAAGTTTACATTTGTAATATCAATTGATTTTGCTGTAATGACTGGTAAAACTGCTGAACTGGTATCTGTATTATTTGATTGTTTAAGAATTGCGAGATTGCCGGATAACCCATCAATAATTAATTTGTCAATTTCATAAACCTGGTTTTCCAAATCCAGTTTATCTGCGTTTAAGTCTAAATTCTGAAGACGCAGATCACTTACTATTCCTGAATAGCGATCATCATAAATAACCCGGATATTTTCCAGTTTGACTTTGTTAATATCAAAATCAGTTTTCTTCTGCGTTGTATCTTTTTCAACAGGATTATTATCGGGACTGGTTAAAGCGGCAATAAGAAAATTAAAATTGAACAGGCTATCATTTTCAGTTCTGGAAATTTTTCCGTTAATGTCTTGTAGTAAAAGTGAGTGGATATAAACTTTACTTTTTATCAAACCCATCATATCAATGTCCACTTTTATTTTTCCTGCATAAAGTAAAGTGTCATGATGCTGGTCTTCAAGAAAAACTCCATTCAGAAAAATTGATTTTGGAAAAGTAATACCCACTCTTTCTATCTCAAAGCGAGTATGTGTTTTATTGCTCACATAATCTGTAGCATAAGAAATAATTTTATTTTGAACAGAAGGCAGTTGAATTAATAAAGCAACTGAAATAAGTAATACGATAATTACTCCTACGATTCCCAGCAGTACTTTGAAAACACTTTTAAAAAATTTCTTCGCGCTGTAATCCATGTTTATTAAACATGAATACCCCGCTCGTAAAAACGGGGTATTCAATTAAACAGAAATAGTATTATTTAAACTCTGTCTCCCCTGATCAATCGAAGAACTACAGCAATAATAGCAATTACAAGCAGTATGTGAATAATTCCTCCTGCATTATAACCAACAAATCCTATCAGCCATCCTATTACAAGGATAACGGCAATGATATAAAGTAAGTTTCCCATGATTAAAGTTTTTAATTTGTTTAACTGTACAGAGAAATTACCTTGCCATAAATTTTATTTCGAAGAACGCTTGTAATAAATGAAAATAAATGTAGAACCAATTCTACAAGGAGATTAATCTTCTACAACAACTTTAGGTTCAATCTCATGCAGATGCGTATCAATTTTAACTGCATAAGAATTAGGAATTATTTTATCGCCATGTATAGTTGCATAAGTTTTAGTAAACTCTGCTCCAAAATATAGAATGATTGCAGAGTAATAAACCCACACTAATATTAATATTACGGAACCAGCCGCACCATAAGTTGTTGAAATTTTTGAATTGCCGAGATAGAATCCAATTCCGAATTTCCCGATCATAAACAAAAAGGCAGTAAAGGAGGCACCAATCACAGCATCCTTAGTTACAACTTTTCCATCAGGCAATGTTTTAAAAATTACAGTAAATAGTAAAGTAATAATTGCAAAAACCATCAAGAGGTTTACAATGTAAAACAATTCAACTGTCAATTGAGGAAAATAATTTTGCAGCCGGCTACTCATCAGGTCCATTAAAGTATTCACAATTAATCCTACCAATAATAAAAACCCAACTGATCCGATCATTGAAAAAGACATTAACCTGTTCTTTAAAAACTTCACCAGTCCCCTCTTTGGTTTAGCTTTTAAACCCCAGATAAAATTAATGGAATCCTGAATTTCAGAAAAAACGCCTGATGCACCTATTAATAATGCAACCAAACCAATGGCAGTTGCAAATTTGTTTTGACCGGAGAGGCTAACATTTTTTATCATCTCCTGAATTTGAATGGCAGACTCCTTACCTACCAATCCGTTTATCTGCCAGAAAATCTCACCGCGAACCGCTTCAGCGCCAAAGAAAATTCCACACAGGGCTATTATAATAATAAGCAGAGGTGGTAAAGAAAAAATTGTGTAGTAGGATAATGCAGCACCTAGCTTCATTCCATTATCATCAATAAAATTATTGAAGGTCATTTTAAGGAGATTTCCCGTATCTGTAAGCGCTTTTATTTTCATAATGTTACTGGCACTCTTTTGGTTTATAAGTCATTCCCATGCCATTAAAAAAAGTTTTGCGATTTAGTTTATTCGCCTTATTAATTATTGTCATCATCGTGTTAGGGATAAACACCTTTGCCAGTTTGTATTTAAATAAAATGATAAAAGCAAGAGTGCAAACTGAAATAGATAAGGCTACCAACGGAGAATATAAACTCTTAATGGGCAGAATGTGGCTTAATGTTGCAGGTGGATCACTCATGGTTAAGAATGTCAGGTTTATACCTAATTTTCCTGTGAAGGAATATGAGAATTCCAGGTACAGTGTTACAGCAGATAAAATTGTAATTGAAAATTTTTCACTCTGGAATTTTCTAAGGGGAAAAGATCTCACTTTTTCGCGAACTGCATTTATTAATCCTGAGATAAAGATATATCAAAGCACGGTTATTAAAGTAAAGGATGAAAAGGATACGGTACCTCATAACTTTCCTTTGTATAAAATTATTAAGTCACAGGTTAATTCTGTTACAATTGATTTAATACAAATCAAAAAAAGCAAACTTTCAATTTACAGGAGCTATGCTGATACCAATGCGGTTTTCACAGGAACTGATAACACTATCAACATCAAAAATTTTAAAGTAAATGAAACTTGTGAAAGAACGAATCATATTTTTATGGCAGATAAAGTGGAAGTAGCTATCAAAGAATTTGCTTACCAGATTGAGGATCTGTATGCATTGGAAGGAACAGGATTGAATGCATCATATACTGATTCGATAGTTACTATTGATTCCATTAAACTGATACCCAAATTTAACAAACAGCACTTTGCAGAAAAGGTAGGACATCAAACTGATCGGATAAAACTTACTTCAGGAAAAATCAGTTTTGAGAAAATGAATGTTAAGCTTTTCTTTGAGCGCAACTGGTTACTTGCAGGTACATTGGAAATAAATAATATCTTCATTGGAGCTTATCGCGATAAAAATTTTGTACGCGAGGAAAAGGAAATAAAATCACTTCAAAAAGTTATCCGTGATATTCCGGTATTAGTTAAAATTAACGAGATTCACCTTCACAATTCAACAATAGTGTATGAGGAGTTGTCACCAAATGCTGAATTAGCTGGTAAAATATTCTTTAAGAGAGTAAATGCAACTATAAAAGGATTCAGCAATGACAGCCTTCACTACTCATCAAAAAGTGAATTAGAGGTGTACGCATCAGCTTACTTTATGGATAAAGCTAAAATGACTTCAACCTATACATTTCCGTTAAACACAACGCAAAGTATTTTTAATGGATCAGGCAGGATAAATACAATGTCATTTTCAGTGCTAAATGAGCTTATACAAAACACAGCACACATTCATGCAAAAGATGGAACACTTGACTCCATGATTTTTACTATTAATGCAAATAACAACCGGTCAACAGGGCAAATGGGATTTTTTTATCACGATCTTAAAATTGAAGTTGAGAAGAAAGATTCAGAGAAAAGCGGATTGAAAGAAAAAATGAAATCATTTGTATTGAATAAATTTATGATTGATAGCGACAATCCATCAAAGGGAAAAGAACCCCGGATAACATCAATGAATTATTTGCGAAACCCCAATCGTTTTATCTTTAACAACGTGTATAATACTTTACTAAGCGGAATAAAACCTGCATTGGGATTAAAGGAGAGATCTGTAAAGAAAATAAAAAATAAAAAATCATGATATCTGAAGAACCATTTTATTATAGAGTCACAGTAAAGTTATTGCTGCTAATTATGGTGGTTGCAATAATGATTTTTGCAAAAGAAATTTTAATTCCTTTAACCATTGCATTGTTTTTTACTTTTCTCCTGTTACCCATTTCGCAAAAGCTGGAACAATGGAGAGTTCCGCGTGCCGTTGCCATTATTATCAGCATAATTATAGCGATGGCTTTTTTCGGAGGCTTGCTCTATTTTTTCTACTCCCAGGTTTTAGGATTTGCCGATGACTGGCCCCAACTTCAGGAAAAGCTCAATGAAAAAATTGAAATTATTTATAAGTATGTGCGTGAGAATTTTAACATCAGCAAAAGGGAGCAGAAGCAATGGATCAATATGAAGCTGAAGGAAACAGCAAATTCAGGTGATGAAATTGTGATGGGGATATTTTCTGCCACCGGATCATTTCTTGCCAGCCTGGCGCTGATACCAATCTATATTTTCTTTCTCACCTATTATCGTGAAAAATTCAAACAATTTATTGTGTTAATTTCAAAAGATGCAAAACCCGAAAAGGCACTAGACGTTATTAAAAAAGTATCGGTGGTTTCGCAGAGATACCTGAAAGGAATTTTTTTAGATGTGTTGATTCTTTCTATTTTAGGTTCAATCGGGTTTTTGATATTAGGTCTTAAACATGCCATATTGTTTGGTGTGTTAGCTGCCTTGCTAAATATCATTCCTTACATTGGAGTTCTGATAGGAAGTATCCTTCCGGTAATAATGGCTTTACTCACAAAAGATGAACTGAGTTATGCATTAGGTGCCTTGGGTGTGTGCGTGTTTGTTCAATTTATTGATAACAACTTCATCACTCCCAACGTGGTTGGAAGCAGTGTAAGCATCAATCCGTTAACAGCAATTGTAGTTTTAGTTGCCAGTGCCCTCGTGTGGGGTATTCCGGGTATGGTTTTATGCATACCCTTGACAGGTATGATCAAAGTAATCTGTGATAATGTAGATGGTCTTAAGCCATATGGTTTTTTGCTTGGAGAAGAAGTGGATTACACGCAGCGAAAACATTTTCAGAACCGGATTATGAAACGTTTCAGAAAGAATGCATAAAACCGAAATGCAATCTGTTATGGCTTTGGGAAGGATAGACGGGTTATACAATGAAAAATAGATTGCTCCTGGTTGCTTTACTATTTTGGGGTGTACCTGAAATTTGTTTAGCACAACAACAGGAACAACAGGACTCTGCTAAATTTTACAGAGATATTGAAAACTTATCCAAAAGGAATAAGATTACAAAATTCATTCACAAGATTTTTTTCAAGCCCGTATCAGTACCTCCTAAACCCACTATAAAAAAAGGAAAAAAACCAAAATCACCCGCAAAAGTAAGATCAGTTTATTTTACGAAGTTTGAGGGGAAACCGATTCGGGATGTGATTATTACAACATTAGATCCTTTTGGTTACAAATTAAATGATACAACTGTATCACCGCGAAGTTTTATTCAGAAAGGCGGAAACAGTCTGCATGTTAAAACCCAACGGTTGGCTGTGCGAAATCTATTGTTATTCAGAAAAAATGAAGCTTTTGATTCATTACTTGTAAGAGATTCTGAACGGCTTATACGTACACAGCGATATGTACGTGAGGTGATTATTTATCCTGTTGCAGCTGGCAGGAAATCTGATTCAGTAGATATTTACGTCCGCGTGCTGGATGCATGGAGCATAATTGTAAATGTTGCAGCTTCACCGCAAAAATTAGTGGTGAATGTTACTGAGAGAAACTTTTTAGGATTAGGTCACCGGTTTGAAAATGAATACACCTGGAAATATAACAGTGGAAAAAATGATTATCAGACAAATTATTTAGTTCCGAATATTGATAACACTTTCATAAGCGCCAATCTTGGTTATGTGCGTGATCAAGAAAAGGTGCGCACTACAAGCCTTGAAATTAACCGTCCTTTTTATTCAGCATTTACCAAGTGGGCCTGGGGTGCTAATTTTTCAGCACGAGCATATCACGATTCGATTTATTTAAACGATACAGTGCGTATATCCCAAACATTTAAATCTCTTACCCAGGATTACTGGGGGGGGAGAGCTTACCAGATATTTAAAGGTAGAGATGAGGAAAACCGCAGCACTAATTTAATTTTATCAGCACGCTATCTCCGGATTCACTTTAATGATAAACCTGATGCAATTATTGATTCATTAAATATTTATTCTGACGAGAACACTTATCTTGTGAGTGCTGGTATTTCAACACGTAAATACAAGCAGGATACCTACATTTTTAATTACAATATAACCGAGGATGTTCCAATAGGTAAAGCATACAGTATTACAACAGGTTTTCGCGATAAAAACAGTATCAGGCAATGGTATTTGGGATTAAGACTGGCATGGGGCAACTATTATCATTGGGGATACATTAGCACTCATATGGAATATGGGACTTTCTTAAACGGTTCCAAATTTCAGCAGGGAGAATTTTTAGGCGAGGTAAATTACTTCACAGGGTTACTCGAAGTTGGTAAATGGAAATTCAGGCAGTTTATTAAACCACAAATTACCGTGGGACTTTCATGTCTTCCAACTGAAAAAATATCGCTAACCAATGAATATGGAATACGGGGATTTACAGCTGACAGCATAACCGGTACTCGCAGATGGTTAATCTTATTACAAACACAATCGTATGCTCCATGGAGTGTTTTAGGATTCAGGTTTGGACCTTATATTATTTGTGCTCTTGGAATGATTGGTGACGAGCAAAACGGATTTAGAAAAAGCAGGATGTATGCTCAGTATGGGGTAGGTGTATTAATAAAAAATGATTACCTGGTATTAAATACATTTCAGTTCTCAATTGCATTTTATCCTTTTATACCTGGTGCAGGAAGTAATATTTTAAAAATTAACAGATACAGAACTTATTATTACGGATTGCGTGATTTTGATGTTGGAAGACCTTCGATGATTTCTTATCAGTAAGGCATGAATGAAGCTATGTTGTTCAATAGCATTGTAGGAAGGAAACTATTGGATTATAAAAAAATATCAAACTGACACACCATCTAAATGTTTCCTTATTGCATTCAACAATTCATCCAGCGTAAACGATTTGTTTAACCATTCATCAGCAGCTATTGGATGTGTAATGGTATCACGGTTACCCGTCACCACTATTACAGGAATTGGATTAAACCCTTTGTTGTTTTTAACATGATCCACCAGGGCAAACCCATCTGGTTCCGGAAGGTAGAGATCGGTGATTAACAGTTTAAAGTTTTCAGTAGCTAATAATTTTTAGCCTCTTCCAGATTATCTGTTTTCATCACTTCAATACCAGCACTTTCAATAACATTTGCCATAGCTTCCTGCATAAACGGCACATCTTCAACAAGTAGGATTTTCATATAATGGTAGGTATTATATCATCAAACCTACATAATTTAACAATACAGTGAAAATTAAAATGCAAAGTTTTAAAATTAACATGTGATACATTCATTTGATTACATTTGAAAACGTGCGAAATGAAGGCTTATTTATTTTTTAATTGGATTTACTGAGTAATGAAGATCACACAAATTGAAATTTATAAATCACCTATAAAACTTAAAGAACCATTTGTGATTTCTTTGGGACCTATTGAATACGCAGAAAATATAATCATCATTATCCGTACTGACCACAACCTGTCAGGATATGGTGAATGCAGTCCTTTTATGACTATCAATGGTGAAAGTATGGATACTTGTTTTATTGTAGCGCTTTATATTGCTAAAATCCTGAAAGGTAAAAATCCACTGGATATTCAGGGATGTTCTGTTGCGATGGATCTTATTATTTATGGTAACTCAAGTATTAAAAGCGCATTTGATATCGCTATTCATGATATTGCATCGCAAAATGCAGGTGAACCGCTTTACGAATTTCTTGGAGGCAACAAAACTAAAATCCTCGTGACTGATTACACAGTAAGTATTGGCAGTACTGATAAAATGGTTTTGGACGCACAAAGAATTAAATCAAACGGTTTCCAGGTGATTAAAATAAAAGTTGGAGAATCAGGTGAAAAAGATATTGACCGCATACGGAAAATAAGGTTGGCAATCGGTAATGAAATACCAATAAGGATTGATGCAAATCAAGGTTGGGAAACAGAGGAAGCAATTGAAACTTTAGTTGCATTAGCACCTTATAACATTCAGTATTGCGAAGAGCCCATAGCCCGTTGGAATTTTATGGAACTTTCAAAAGTCAGAAAAGAAAGTCCTGTTCCTGTTATGGCTGATGAATCCTGTTTCGATCATCATGATGCAAAACGACTGATTGATTTGAATGCATGCGACATGTTTAATATCAAACTTGGAAAGTCAGCTGGGATTTTTAAAGCAAAAAAAATCATTCAGCTTGCTGACGAGTCGGGAATAAAAATTCAGGTTGGCGGTTTTCTTGAATCACGATTGGGTTTCACTGCATCAGCACATTTAGCATTGACCAGTGATAATATTATTTATTGCGATTTTGATACACCAATGATGTTTAATGAAGATCCGATTATTGGCGGAATAACTTATGATAACAAAGGAGTTGTGACAGTGCCTGACACACCAGGTATTGGTGCAACAGTGGATGAAAAATATCTTAAACGGCTCATAAAGGCTGTGATAAATTGAGGTGATTTTTTAAATCTATTTACACATCTTAATTAACCAATTAATCAACTGTATTAACTGATTGCTCATTGTTGCTTTTATCAAGAGGCATGTGAATATATTTTTGGCCTATCAATTCAAAAAAAATTAACAGATAAAAAAGCAATCAGATGAAACACTTAAATCAACACTTCGTTAATTCAACAGGCTTGCCAAAAACCGAAGTGCTATTGCTGAAGTTGATGTTTATTAGATAATGTAATAGGATAGGTTGATATTCAGGCCACCTAATTCCCGCGCAAGAATCCTCTTTTCTTGCGCGTTTTTTTTTCTTTAAAACTGTTTTTAAGAAAATAAAAAAAGAGGCTGTCTCGCCTGGAGACAACCTCTTATAAACATTTCAATAAAGATGATGATAATCTTGATTTAGGCAATAGCCTTAAACTTTTATCTCTACTTCAACTCCACTCGGTAATTCAAGCTTCATTAAAGCATCAACTGACTTGGCAGTGGTGCTGTAGATGTCGAGCAAACGCTTGTAAGAGCATAATTGAAATTGCTCACGTGCTTTTTTGTTTGCGTGTGGTGAACGAAGCACCGTGTAAATCTTTTTCTCAGTAGGAAGCGGAATCGGTCCTGTTACTACTGCGCCTGTTGGCTTTACTGTTTTTACAATCTTCTCTGCTGATTTATCAACGAGATTGTAGTCGTAAGATTTTAATTTGATTCTGATGCGTTGGCTCATTGCCTTTGTTTATTTAAGAACGTTAATTTAATTTGATGATTTGATAATTTGGGGATTTGATGATTCATTAACTAATTACCAAATTATCAAATTGGATTTATACTTTTTCTGCTGCTTTACCTTTTAGCTTAGCGATAACGGTATCAGAGAGTGCTTTTGGTACGTCTGCGTAATGAGAAAACTCCATAGTAGAGTTTGCACGACCTGATGACATGGTACGTAACTGGGTTACATAACCAAACATTTCACCCAATGGAACTTTGGCTTTGATAACCTGCGATCCAGCACGGCTGTCCATACCTTCCATCTGCCCGCGTCTGCGGTTTAAATCACCTACTATATCACCCATGTATTGCTCAGGTGTTAATACCTCAACACTCATGATGGGCTCTAACAATACTGGCTTTGCTTTTGGAACGGCTTCACGGAATGCTGTGCGTGCACAAATTTCAAATGATAATGCATCCGAATCTACATCATGATATGAGCCATCGTATAAACGCACTTTCATGGTTTGTACAGGGTATCCTGCCAATACTCCATTTGCCATAGCAGCTCTGAAACCTTTTTCTACAGCCGGTATAAATTCACGCGGGATATTACCACCAGAAATTTC
>JANLUX010000211.1:0-5972 GCA_031363705.1 Bacteroidota bacterium | reverse complement strand
GCCTGCATCAACATTTAAAAGCAAAACGCCATCAACACTTTCAATGGCATCTGTAATTTGTTTGATAATATTTTCATCATTGCCTTCGCTGAAGTTGGGTACACATTCGATAAGTTGTTTCATAAATCTTGTTTACGGTTTACAGTTTACGGTTTTGTTCGTTGAATTCTTTTTCTAAAGATTTGTGCATTGATGCTGTGATTTCTTCCATTTGTTCAGTTGAAAAATCCTGAGCATAAATTCTTTTAAATCTTTCTATACGCATATCTATTTCTGATATGCCTGGAAATTCAAACCTGATTTCAAATTCTGTGAGCAATCTGAGTTCTTCTGACTTCAAAACATTCCATGCTCCTTTCTGATACACATTTAATGATCGAAACCATTCACGAAATTTATAAGTGTAAATGATTGCTCCCGGTGGTGCTGATTCCATGATTGTTAATTTTTGTGATGATACTTATTTCTCGCTTTGATATAATCCGTAATTAAATACGCTACTAATTTACCTGTTTTTAAGTCGGTCTTGATATGAGAGAGTACAGGTGCTGCTTCTGCAATGTGCATATAAGCAACTTTACATGTTGAAGCTACTGTATGAATATACTGACGTGCATGTAAGGTACTTATTCCGCTTGAAGTTTTTGCACTGGAAGGAATATTCTGAATGATGTCAATATCAATTTCCAGACCTGTGTAATTATCATTAATATGATTGATCGCATCTCTCAAAGCATCTTTAAAAGAAATTTCTTCGCGGATAAATATTTCTTCAAAAAATGTAAAGTGAATATTTTGTGGATGAGATTTTAATTCATGAATTACCGATGATGCATTAAATATTTCATGCAAGGGAAGCACACTGTATTTATCCAGATATCCATTTGCAAACGCATAGGTGAAACCATTCCCGCTATGTCTTCCTTCCAAAGGACGAAGATCAGTGTGTGCATCACAATTTATACAATTTATTTTTGAAGTATTAATTTTTCCTGATTGTTGTAAACCAATTGCTGCTCCTTTAATATTTGGATATGCATTGTTATGTCCGCCACCAATAATGATCGGTTCTTTCCCACATTTACTAATTGTTGAAATTATTGGTGTAACAAAATCATCAATAGCGGAAACTATTTCACGCGCTTGTTTCAAATGTTCTTCATTATGAAAATCAAATTTTTTTAATTGTTCCATTTCATCACTAAAGTCAACATGACCGAGAACAAGCAATTCATCACCAATTAAAAAATCATTGCTTTGTGCATTTAACAAAGTATTCAATACAGGTTGCCATGCACTATATGCACCACCACGACCTTGATTTGCTCTTACTCCTATATCTTCAGGTAAACCAAGTAGTACATATCTGCAATTGCTTTTTGATAATGCCTCTTCAAAATCAGTTGGAGTTCCCCAAGGCAAAGCTTGTACACGTTCGCCTAATTTTATTTCGTGTTCACGTTTGCGGGTTAAGCATTGGATGTGTAACGGGTCGTAAATAATGAGCTTCATATTCGCCTCACCCTCCTGTCCCTCTCCAAAAGAGAGGGAAGCCGTCTTCCGGAATTAATTTTCCGAAGTTTAATTTTCATGTACAATTCTTCCATTGATAATTACTGTTTCAATTAAGTTGCTTCCGAAAGAATAGGGGAGATAAGCAACAGAAGGAATTTCTTTTGTAATAAAAACATTTGCTTTTTTTCCTTTATCAATACTTCCTAATTCATTCAACACATCCATCGCATAAGCGCTGTTAATCGTAGCTGCATTTATGGTTTCTTCAGGAGTCATTTTATATTGTATGCATGCAAGTGCAATCATCAAATTCATATTTCCACTCGGACTGCTTCCCGGATTATAATCACTTGCAATTGCTATCGGTAATCCTGCATCAATCATTGCTCTTGCAGGTGGAAATGGTAAACCAAGAAAAAATTGCGCTCCCGGCAAAATGGTGGGCATGGTATTAGAATTTTTCAAGACATTTATTTCTTCTTCTCCCACATACTCCAAATGATCAACACTGATTGCATCACATTCCACACCAGCTTGAACACCTCCTGAACAACTTAATTGATTGGCATGAACTTTTGGTTTTAATCCATATTGCAATCCTGCTTTTAATATTCTTACAGTTTCTACCTGCGAAAAATAATTGCGTTCGCAAAACACATCACAATAATCTGCTAACTTTTCCTCTGCAATGCGAGGCATCATTTCTTCTATTATCAAATCAATATACTTGTGTCTTTCATCTTTATATTTTAAAGGAATAGCATGTGCGCCCAGAAAAGTTGCTTTGATTGTGAGTGGTGATTGAGTCTTCAGTTTCTGAATCACACGTAACATTTTTAATTCATCTTCCACACTTAATCCATAACCACTTTTTATTTCTACAGCACCGGTGCCTTGTTGCATAATTTCATTTAAGCGTTCCAATGCGTTTGCAAAAAGTTCTTCTTCAGAAGTATTATGTAACCGTTGTGCAGAATTTAAAATTCCACCACCACGTTTTGCAATGTCCTCGTAGCTCAACCCTTTTGTGCGATCAACAAACTCTCCTTCGCGTGAACCTGCATAAACAATATGAGTGTGTGAATCGCACCAGCATGGAAAAACCATTTTGCCGGTTGCATCAATTATTTTATCTGTGTTTTCATTTTGCAAATCAAGCATCTTACCATAATCAAAAATTTTTCCGTTCTCAATTCTCAAAAAAGCATTTTCAATTATTGGCAATACAGACATTTCAATTCCTTTAATAGTAGAACTGCGACCGACCTGAACTAGCTGCTTAATATTTTTTATCAGTAAACTCATTTTTTTGTCCACGTTTTAAATCAATACGCTGAATCACAACAACAATTCAGCAATAAAGCGTGACTCACTGTTAATAACTCCACTTGCTGCACAAAACTAAAGCATTCTAAACTTTTAATTTTAGGGCGTGGATTACACCGAAATAATTTATGAATTAAATCCGCGTGAGGAATTTGCCGAAATCCTCATTGCGCATTTATCAGCATTGGGTTTTGAAATGTTTGAAGAAACGGAAACAGGTTTGAAGGCATATATCCCTGCGAAAGATTTTACTGCGGAAATGGAAACAGATTTGATACCAGCATATATAAAAGGCTGCGAAATAAGTTTTAAGAAGAACTTTATCCAGCACCAAAACTGGAACGCAGTGTGGGAAAGTAATTTTGAACCGGAAGTGATTGCAGATAAAATTTATGTACGTGCTGATTTTCATGAACCGAAAAAACAATATCCTTACGAAATAATTATTCAACCGAAAATGGCGTTTGGTACCGGTCATCATCCTACAACTGCGTTGGTGATGGAACAGATGTTAAGTTTGGATTTTAATAATAAATCTGTTTTAGATATGGGTTGTGGCACAGGAATTTTAGCTGTGCTTGCCGAAAAGCTCGGAGCTTCCATCATTCTTGCGATTGATAATGATGAGAATGCTGTAATTAATACGAAGGAAAATATTATCAAAAATAATTGTAAGCATATTAGTGTTGAACAAGGCGATGCACTCACACCCGGTTCTCAAAGGTTTGATGTTGTAATTGCTAATATAAACCGGAATATTATTTTAAATGATTTGTCGTTGTATGTTCAGGGTCTTAATTCCGGAGGAGATTTATTGTTGAGTGGATTTTATGAAAAAGATTTACCGATGATTAGAGATGCTGCGACTGAAAATAATTTGTTGTTTCAAAAACGATTAGTAAAAAATGAATGGTGTTGTGCTTATTTTAAAAAAGTAAAATAATGTTGAAGATAAAAATATGTTTCGCCTCACCCTCTTATCCCTCTCCAAAGGAGAGGGAAGCCGTCTCCGATATTAATTCGATTTTGAATTTTAGCAAACAATTGTCCACGTCTGTTCCCCTCTCCTTTGGAGAGGGGTTAGGGGTGAGGCGGATAATGCGAATTTGCTGCATGCTACTTTTCATGTGTTCAACCAATTCATCATTCTCCCAAATTCCAAAATCATTCAGCACCGATCCTTCTGCTTTTATCAAAGAGATGAAATCATTTCTTGAATTGACAAATAAAAAGGAAACAGAAGTATTAATGGAAAAATTTGAACCTGTATGGCAATCAAAATTTTCTGTTGAGGAGCAAAGTGTGATTATCAACACGAGCAATAACATGTTGAAAAAACGGCTGAAGGCGTTTCCCGATTTTTCAAATTATCTCAATGCTTTGATGGGATTTACTGAATCAGGACAAGGCAAGCCCACATTTGTTAAATGGCACAGCAGTATTGATAAAATGCTGACAGGAACGTCACGCAGATTCAGTGACTATCTTGAAATATGCGCTGATTTGTTTTTGTCGAATATCCTTTATCAGTCCAGCTCTACCACATGGATTGCAAGTAATAATAATTACACATTTGAATTTGACAGTATGCCTCGGATAAGTTTTTCAAATATTGACTTGACTTGCCGTTCAAAAGGTGATAGTACGGTAATCAACGGTGTGAAGGGAGTGTTTTATCCCTTGCTTAAAAAATTTATTGGTCAGGGAGGAAAAATTTACTGGACCCGTGCTGGACTTGCTCCAACTGAAACTTATGCTGAATTGCGCACTACTGAAATTGATTTAACGGGTTCTGATTTTATTTCTGACTCAGTTATTTTTTATAATAGAAAATATTTTAAAGATGCTTTGCACGGAAAACTTACAGAAAAAATTATTGCCAATGCAACACCTGAAACTGCAACATATCCCCGGTTTGATTCTTATAATTTAAATCTCAGCATCAGAGAATTAATAAAAGATGCAGATTATCATGGTGGCTTTTCCATGCATGGAAGCAAAATGCTTGGTTCCGGTACTAAAGAGGAGCGTGCAACACTTACATTTAAAAGAAATAAAAAACCATTTCTCATTGCATCCTCGCGTGGTTTCATTGTACGTCCTGAACGAATCAGCTCTGACAATGCAGAAGTAACAATGTATTCTGACAGTGATTCTATAACCAATCCAAGTGTTCAGTTCAAATATGTTAATAAGGAAAGGATGCTCACTTTAACACGTAATAAGGATGCCGGACTCACTTCACCATTCTTTAATACGTTTCATCAAATGGATATTTATGTAGATGCAATTTACTGGAAGGTGGATGATCCTGTGATGGATCTGAAAATGACAACCGGTGCTGGTGAAAGTAAAATGACTTTGGAATCAAGTAAATTATTTACTGATGACAGATTTAGAAAAATACAGGGAATGTCGGATGTGAGTCCGCTGTTTACTCTGAAGCAATATGCTGAAAAAAACAGCCGTAATATATTTGCTCCTGATCTTGCAAAGTATTTAAAGGTGAATGAGCAACAGGCTCGTTCATTATTAATCTTTCTATCCAATCGAGGTTTTGTTAATTATGATCCAGATGAAGATGTTGCAACATTGAATGATAAACTCTATTATTATTTATCTGCATACAGCAATAAAACGGATTATGATATGCTGGAAATGACATCTGTGATTGATGCAAAGCCAAATGCAAAACTGAATTTGTTAAATTTCGATCTGGATATGCAAGGTGTATCGCGAATAGTATTGAGTGATTCGCAAAATGTTTTTGTTGTACCAACTGATCAGCAGATAAAACTGAAGAAGAACCGTGATTTTGAGTTTAACGGCAGAGTACATGCAGGCAGAACGGATTTCTTTGGAAAGAAATTTACCTTCAATTATAAAGATTTCAAATTTGATTTGGAGAATGTTGATTCAATTCGATTGAAAGTTTTATCTGATGAATTGGATGAGAATGGTAATCAAAAATTAATTCCATTGAAGAGTACACTGCAGAATGTAACTGGCACACTCTATATTGACAGTGCAGATAACAAATCGAGCAGAAAAAATTATCCGCGCTATCCAGTTTTTGTAAGCGAAAAGGAATCTTATGTTTATTATGATGCTCCATCTGTTTATGATGGTGT
>JANLUX010000180.1:0-3572 GCA_031363705.1 Bacteroidota bacterium | reverse complement strand
TATCCTCAACACATACACAAAAGCCATTCAATGTATAGAGGATAATACTTTTGACAAGATGAAAATTGCAGAAGGGAAATAGATGTTTGGATTCGAGGATTTAGGATTGAAAGATTAAAGTAAAAAGAAACGCTCCGCAATTGTGGAGCGTTTCTTTTTTATAGATGCATTGTTTAATCCTTCGAAAAGTAATCTATGCTCTGGTAAACTCCAGTTTCCAGTTTTACAATCTGCATTAATAAATCATTGGCGAGAGAACTCGCACCAAAACGGAAGTAATCAGGATTCATCCATGCTTCGCCTAAAGTTTCGCGCAGCACCACAAGATATTGTAATGCGAGTTTTGCAGTAGCAATTCCACCGGCTGGTTTCATGCCTATCATTTTTCCTTCGCGATAATAAAAATCACGGATAGCTTCAAACATCACTAACGTTACAGGCAATGTTGCAGCAGGCTGAACTTTCCCCGTGGAGGTTTTAATAAAATCAGCACCGGCATACATCGCAAGATCACTTGCTTTGCGAACATTGTCAAGTGTGCTTAATTCTCCGGTTTCTAATATCACTTTTAAATGTGCTTCGCCACATGCTTCTTTCACCGCAGCAATTTCATCAAACACATAATTGTATTCACCGCTCAGAAAATGTCCGCGCGAAATAACCATATCAATTTCATCAGCACCTTCATTAACAGCAAATTTTGTCTCTTCAATTTTTACTTTTCGTGTACTCATTCCGCTCGGAAATGCGGTGGCAACTGCCGCCACTTTTACTTTGCTTCCTTGTAATGATTCTTTAGCAACACGCACTAAATTGGGATACACACAAACTGCAGCAGCAGATGGAAGATCAGGCATTGCATCATGCGGATGCATTGCTTTCACACAAAGCTGACGCACTTTTCCGGGAGTATCACGTGCTTCAAGTGTTGTTAAATCCATCATGCTTAAGGCAAGCCGCAATGCATAACTTTTCGATTCGGTTTTAATACTACGCTTTGTAAATCTTGCAATTCGCTCTTCCACATTCACCTGATCAACTGCAGGGCTGATGCTAACATCGTAACGTGATAATGTTTGTGTTTTCATTTTTGTGTTTACAGGTTTAATTTATCCGGATCCTGTCGTGTGTCAAAAACTGTAACGATAAAAACCTTTTCCATTTTCCTATAATAAATAATTTTATAGTTACCCTCGATATAATAACGATAATCGAGATCTGCTCTATTCTTAGAGAAATGCTTTCTCCCTTCGAAATTAACCTCACCTAAAAAGATTCTTTCACTGGAAAATATTTTATCAATAAATTTATCTGCTGCAGATATAGATTCTTTAGCAATATAAAGCGCACTTATTACAACATCATTTATGGAACGGTTAGTCCAAATAACTTCTGTCATAAGTTACGTTGACTAAATCTTTTTTTAGTAAGCGCTTTGGCTTCTTCCGTTGTATAAACCCTGCCATTCTTAATATCTTCTTCTGCATCTGCAAGCCTTTGTTCCAACTCTTCGTGTGTCATAGGTTTTAATGATTGCTCAAAAGCTTTTGTTCGCTCTTGTTTTAGAAGTTTTTCAAGCTTCTCTATAATCTCCTCGTTGGTTAAACGAATAAAGTCTTCGATAAACGAAAGTTTTCTTGATTGCAAGTCCATGTTTAATACTTTATGTCAAAGTTATCATTTTTTTGGCGTCATTTAATAAGCATTCATTAAGAGATTACAGTAATGTTCGAATGAAGCATATAGCTAATTTCAAAGTTTACGTTTTGGTTTGCCTTTTTCCTATCAAACTTTAAAATTATATTTTACAGATACAAAATCAAAGATATATTATATCAAAATAATTGAATAGGTTTGGAAACCATAAATACCCAATAATAAATTATATGAAAAACTTTCTTTTTGCTCTCTTTATTTCATTCATGTTTTCCAGTTGTGCAAAGAGATATATTCAAGTTTTTGACACAGGTACTATGAACACTAAACTAAGTGATAGCACTTGGGTATTTGAAAATGATTCCGTAAAAATTACTTATGACTTTTGGAAAGTCAAAGGAGTTATGTCCTTTGATGTTTTTAATAAATTGGATAATCCGATTTATATTGATTGGAAAAGCTCTTCCTTCATTTATAATGGTAATAAATTAAATTATTGGATAGACGAATCTCAAACCAGTATGTCAAGTTATTATCGAGGATATTATTACAATGCGCCATTAATTTTCCCTGGTTTGAATAAGTACGATGCTGTACAAACTTCTTCTTCCTCTACGTTTAAACCAGAGAGAATCACTTTCATTCCACCTAAAGCAAATTATAATCGACAATCAGGCTTCTTTTTGATGCGTGATGATTATTACCCTATAAACGTTAAGTGTAATTCAATAGTTGTTTCTCGAAATGATAAACGAAAGAGAAAAACAAAAATTTGTTTTGAAGAATTTACTTACGATAAATCTCCAATTAAATTCAGAAACTTCTTGACTTTCTCATTTTCTGAAACGTCTCAGCAACTTTTTTTTACTGATAACGAATTTTATTTATCATCAGTTAAAGAAATGGATTTAAAACATTTCCTGGGGAAATCGACTGGAAATTTCACAAGTGGCAAGAAACATCAAATGCCATTCGCTAAAAGGACTTCATTTTATAAACGAATTGCAGCAACGGAATGCATTGGATATAGAAAGTATTATCGAAAATAAATTTAAATTTATGTTGTTGAAGTATAACCTTGGTTAGTGGCTCAATAAATGATCGCTGGCATTTTCGATTTCAATTACTATTACGGGAATCCTTCAGAAAATTCTTGGATGAGTAAAGTATTACCTGTAGTTATCGGTGTGTTAATGGGATTTGGCTTATCCAAGCTTTCAGAAATATTATCACGTAAAAAATCTATCCAAAATGCAGGAACTGATCTCATAAATGAAATACATCTTTTAAAATCCCCTGTTAAAGACCAAACAATTTCATTAGATGAATTAGTTATACAATTGAAGATTGAGAAATTTGATCCACCACAATTAGAATTGAATTTTTTGTTGGATACAAAAAGAATTGAATTAATAAATAGAAATTATGCATTGGAGTATTTTGTCAGAATCTACAAACAAGATCGAAAACAAGCTCGTGAAAAACTAAATAAAATTTACAGTGGTCTTGATATCATAACATTTGAAAGTAAACGAATAGAAGATTTGTGGAACAAATACATAGAAAAAGGAACTATGTACTTTAAGCAATGGAAACAGAATCTCGATGCAATACAAATTTATTATGCTGATTGCATAGTGGATAATGAAAAAAAAGGTAACAAGGTAGAAGATGACACTTTCTTAAATTCTTTTAATCATTTGAACAATGAACAAATTATTCAAATGAAAAATCACGATATTTTTATTATGCGAAACAATTTTCATAAACCACTATCTAAGTTAGTAGCCGAAAATAGAATTGATCCACGTGTCCAGCAATTGAGAGATTATAATTACCAATGCTTTAATGCTATCAATGAACTTCATGCGCTAAGACAAGATTGCGCGATGAAGTTTGAGAGAATAAGTAATAGC
>JANLUX010000065.1:0-1559 GCA_031363705.1 Bacteroidota bacterium | reverse complement strand
GGATTTATGTGATGATGAAGCCTACAGGCACCTACTGGAGAAATACAGTATTAATGAAGAAGCTTTTTTCAGCAAGCTAAAAAGTGAAGAATATCTTGACCAGGCAAAGTATGAATTCAGCCTGTGCAAACAATTACAGGTAACATGTTTTCCTGCCGTAATGCTCCAGGAGAATGACAGTAAATTTCATTTATTGGCCAGGGGATATACCGACTTTGAAACCTTGAGCGAACGCATTAACCGGGTAATAAAAGATATTGCCTGATCAGTAATTATTTATTTTAAAAATTACATGAATGATACTAACCATTACGCTCAATCCCTGCATTGACAAAAGCACAAGGCTAAATCACCTGGAGCCAGAGAGTAAGTTACGCTGCACGGAAGTAGTCAACGAGCCGGGAGGTGGTGGCATCAATGTAAGTAAAGCATTACAAAAATTAGGAGCAGATTCTCTGGCATTATTTCCGGCCGGTGGTCACAATGGAAATATGCTTTGTTCCCTGCTCGATGAACATAGCATTAAGTATCCTCGAAGGCGAGGAGCCCCGCATCGAGGCGGTCGATCGCGCGGCGCGTCCAGAGCCGGAGATCGGTCGCGACCTGGTCGTTCCGCGATCGACCCGTGTGGAGCTTGCCGGCCACCGGCCCGAGCCGGGCTGTGAGGGCGGCCTCGAGGTTGAGATGGACGTCCTCGAGCGCGGGGTCCCACGTGATCTCGCCGTTCTCGACGTCGCGCCGGAGCTCCACGAGGCCCGCGACGAGCGTCTCGACCTCGTCCGGCGTCAGGATCCCGGCCCGGCCCAGGCCACGGACATGGGCGACCGAGCCGTCGAGGTCGTCGAGGGCAAGCGCGGCGTCGATGTCGATCGAGCGCCCGAAGGCGGCGACCTGCTCGTCGCTGTCCGCCGCGAACCGTCCGCCCCAGAGCCGCATCGTTCCTCCCGTGTGGTGGCCGCAATCGTAGCCGGGCGAGCGGTCAGCCCGGATCGGTGACCTCGGCCCCTGGTTCCTGGAATCGTGGGATCTCCAGCAGGGTCCCGCCGCGGCGTGACGACTCGTCAGCGACGATGCCGGGCGCACAGTAACGCGCCGCATCCCAGACGGTGGTGGACGGCCGGCGACCGACCGTGCATGCCTCGATGAAGTCCAGCGCGAGGAACTGGTGAGAGCCGTAATGGCCGTTGGGCAGATCCCGGAAGGTGGACGGCAGTCGCTCTGCGTCATGGAACGAAGACAGCCCGACAGAGTAGCTCGCGTCGATTCCGATCCGCGGCCGGGCTGGATCCTCGGCCGGGTCACCGGCGCAGCGCAGGGCCTCCGTGAGATCGATCGGCGCCGACGAATCACGCGTGGTCCAGACCCGGGCGTTGGCTTGCTCCTCGAAGCTCCCGTGGGTGCCGTACATCGACAGCCGGACGGACGGCCCGGCGGAGATCCCGATCCGACGGAATTCGTTGATCCGACACATGCCGCCATCCGCCATCCGGAACAGCGCGCTCTGATTGCTGAACGCATTGCGCCACTGGCTGCGATCGGCGTCGAACACGCCGTCGCCT
>JANLUX010000060.1:0-2503 GCA_031363705.1 Bacteroidota bacterium | reverse complement strand
CGGGAGTTTTGGGCCTTTGCTGGATTGAGCCAACCACCAACAATGGACTCACGCGATGCAGTTGTTGAAGAGCAACTTATGCACGACGCCCTCGCACTTGTAGTTGCTCATGAACTAGGGCATCTTGCACTCGGTCACAGGCCGTACACAGCCATCACTCAGTCCGAGTCACATCGACAGGAAGGAGATGCCGACAGATTCGCTGCTAATCTTCTTCGAAAAAGTGCGATCGACGTACTGCCAGGCTTGTCGATGATCTTCGCGCGATTCGCACTACTCGAAGAGATTTCCGGTCGCCCTGACATCGAGAGAATCACTCATCGTCGTGCGATCTGTCGCTTCTACCGAATTGGGCGCTCGGAGCTTGAACATTTGCGCCGAAACCCTGATACAAAGATTCAATCGGACATTGACATTCGCGCAATCCGAAACGCTGTAACCGCACTTGAAGATGAATGCACCGTTCGTTGACCGCGGTGCGGCCTAACCAATCGCTCAACCGGACACATTGCGGCGTGCCGGCATTTGCCCCGCCATTTCATTCTGGGTCAAATGCCGTCACACCACAATGTGCCGGTTAGCTCAAACTACAAGGGCTTACCCGCCCGTCAAGCGAAATCTGTCCTTGACGAATCGCGCGAGCGATTCGCCTATAAATCTTCTTCTGCGCTTTTCTGGCCAGCCGTGGCGGGATGAAGGGCGTTGCGTTCTGGCGGCAAGAGGTGCGGACGGAGGAAACTACAACCGGTCATTGCGCGGGCACCTATGCCCGCAGACCCTGATGGAAGACGCGCGTGGGGGACCCATTCGTTAGCCGAGTCTGTCGCGCCGTTGCCGGCTTGCCAGAGGCTCCTTGAGCTAAACGGTCACTCCCCACGCAGGTCCAGACCTTTTGCATCAACGCTGGTCACATCACGCGGTGGCAGAAAACATTTCTCCTAATGCGGCGACATGGCTTGACGTGGCTTGCGGCAGCGCGCGCCGTCGTTGGGCATTGGGGATGTCGTTGGGGCTCCCTTCCCGCTGGCGCGAAGGGCGGGGGGATGGGTGGTTGTCTTGGCGGTGGACATCGAAGTGCTCCTGCGTGGGGCGATCAGGCCGGCAGCTTGAAAGCTTCGCCCTTGGTCAGCACGGCCCAGCACATGCGCGCGTTCTTCGCCGCGATGGCCACCACCGCCTTCCAGTAGCCGCGGCGCGCCTGCACGGCCAACGCCCAGCGGCTGATGCTGTCGGACTTGGCCTTCGCGGCGTTGAGCACCGAGCGCGCGCCCAGCACCAGCAGGCTGCGCAGGTAGCCGTCGCCGGCCTTGGTGATGCGCCCCAGCCGCGGCTTGCCGCCCGAGCTGTACTGGCCCGGCACCAGGCCCAGCCAGGCCGCGAACTGCCGCCCGCTGTCAAACTCGCGCCCATTGCCGGCCATGGCCACGATGGCGGTGGCCGTGGTGGCGCCCACACCCATCAGCTGCATGAGCTGTTGCGCGGCGGTGCAGTCGCGCGCCATCGCTCGAACATGCACGTCGTACTGGGCGATGCGCTCGTCCAGGTGCGACACCTCGCTGAGCAAATCGCCGATGACCAGGTTGGCATAGCCGGGCAGGTCTTCCAGATGCTCACGGGCCTGCGCGCGAACCGTCTCGGCCTTTTGCGGCATCACGATGCCGAACTCGCTGAGCAGCCCGCGGATGCGGTTGATGGTGGCCGTGCGCTCGGTGACGAAACCCTGGCGTGCACGGTGAACCATCAGCCGCGACTGCTGCTCTTCGGTCTTGACCGGCACGAAGCGCATGTTCGGGCGCTGCATGGCCTCGGTCACCGCCGCGGCGTCAGCAGCATCGTTCTTGCCGCGCTTGCCGCTCATGCGGTAAGGGGTGACCAATTTCGGCGCCATCAGCCGCACCGTGTGGCCATGGGTCTGGAACAGCCGCGCCCAGTAGTGTGCGCCGCTGCACGCCTCCATGCCGATCAGGCCCGGCGGCAGCGACGCGATCAGCGCATGCAGCTTGGCGCGAGGCACTCTGGGCTGGCGCAGGTCCACCCCGCCGTTGGCGTTGATGCCGTGCACAGCGAAAACGTTCTTGGCAAGATCGATGCCAGTGGCAACAATGGTCATGGTCCTTCTCCTTCAGGGTCAGTTGAAGATGCGTTCTTGCACCTCCCATCTTGCAACTGCGCGATTCCCGGTGGTTGCATGCGGGAATCCTGGCGGGGAAGGCCCTTCCATTCGTTAGGCGTCGGAAATCGCGGCCGGCCACCGTCAACGACCATGCCAATACCCCGGGGCTCGCCGATTGTGTGCTACCGCAAGAACGAAGACGGTCCTTCGATCAATTTCGTAGAAGATTGTGTAGGGAAAATGCCGAAGTAGGCGGCGACGCGTTCCATCGTCGTCTTCCCTCCACTTAGCTGCAGAGTCAGCCAAGTCATCTATGAAGCTGAGCGCTTCATCCCGAAAGGCGATTGCTGCTTGCGGGTTTCGCTCGTAATACCAATGGTAGGTTGCATC
>JANLUX010000043.1:0-25831 GCA_031363705.1 Bacteroidota bacterium | reverse complement strand
GCGTACTTTTTAGATAAATCCTTTGCAACTTTTTCAAGTACATTAGTAATCTCATCACTCAAAGCACCTTTTTTTAATTGTTCCAATGTGGATTTGTGTTGAGCTTTCATCAGGCTTAAAAATTCAAATTCAAATTCTTTTACCTTTTTCACAGGCACATCTCTTAACAAACCTTTTGTTCCACAATAAATAATTGCAGTTTGTTCTTCCACTGTTAATGGTGAATATTGATCCTGCTTTAAGATTTCCACATTACGTGAGCCTTTATCAAGTACTGCTTTAGTTGCAGCATCCAGGTCAGAACCAAATTTTGAGAATGCTTCCAACTCACGATACTGTGCCTGATCGAGTTTTAATGTACCGGCAATTTTTTTCATTGACTTAATCTGCGCATTTCCTCCCACACGCGATACAGAAATACCCACGTTGATGGCAGGACGTACTCCTGAGTTAAACAAGTTTGCCTCAAGAAAAATCTGTCCGTCAGTAATAGAAATTACGTTGGTCGGAATATAAGCTGATACGTCACCGGCTTGCGTTTCGATAATTGGTAACGCAGTTAATGAACCTCCTCCCTTTACTTTATCTTTTAAAGTTTCAGGCAGATCATTCATCTGTGCAGCGATGGAATCAGACTTAATAATTTTTGCTGCACGCTCCAATAAACGGCTGTGTAAGTAAAACACATCACCGGGATAAGCTTCACGTCCGGGTGGACGTCTCAACAATAAGGAAACCTCGCGGTAAGCAACAGCCTGTTTCGATAAATCATCATACACAACTAATGCAGGACGACCGGTATCACGGAAAAATTCTCCTATTGACGCACCAGCCATTGGCGCGTAAAACTGTAGTGGTGCTGATTCAGAAGCAGCAGCAGAAACAACAACAGTATATGCCATTGCGCCTTTTTCTTCCAATGTCTTTACAATATTTGCAACGGTAGAACCTTTTTGTCCTATAGCTACATAAATACAATAAACAGTTTCGCCTTTATCATAGAATTCTTTTTGATTAATGATAGCATCAATCGCAACGGCAGTCTTACCTGTCTGGCGGTCACCAATGATTAACTCACGCTGACCACGACCGATTGGAATCATTGCATCAATAGCTTTAATACCAGTCTGCAATGGCTCATTCACGGGCTGACGATAAATTACACCAGGTGCTTTTCGTTCCAGCGGCATTTCAAACAAATCACCTTTGATAGGTCCTTTGCCGTCAATTGGATTGCCGAGGGAATCTACTACACGACCCAACATTCCTTCACCTACTTTAATAGATGCGATTTTGCCGGTACGTTTAACAGTATCACCTTCTTTAATATTATTGCTTGAGCCCAGAAGTACAGCACCCACGTTGTCTTCTTCAAGGTTCAAAACGATTCCTTTTAATCCGTTATCAAATTCGATCAGCTCACCGCTTTGAACTTTTGTTAATCCGTAAATACGGGCAATACCATCGCCCACCTGTAACACGGTTCCTACTTCTTCCAGTTCAGCAGTGGTTTTAAAGCCTGCTAATTGCTGACGTAATATCGCTGATACTTCATCCGGTCTTACTTCTGCCATTATATTGAAATTTTAAATTTTAGTTTATAAATTATAATGTGTTTTATCTTAAAACTCTTTAACATAAAGATTATCATCAAATTCATTTTTAAGATTCCGAAGTTCTTTGCTGATTGATGTATCAATCTGTTCATCACCCACTCTTAAAATAAATCCTCCTATTAATTCTTTGTCCACTTTCTCAACTAACTCCACTTGGTTGCCTTTCGTTTGCATTACAATATTCATAATGCGTTCGCGAAGCGCAGCATCCAGTGGAACTGCAGTAGTAACATGTGCAATTTGTATTCCTTTATTTGTTTTGTAAAGATCAATAAATGATTTTGCAATTTCTTCTAAATAACTTTCTCGTCCCTTACGGGTGATGATGTTGAAAAAAGCCATCGTCATTGGATCAATCTTATTCCCGAACAACGCCCGGATAATCTGATCTTTTTTATCTGTATTTACAATCGGGTTTTTTAATAAGCGCGCTAACTCACGGTTTGCAGTGATAGTATCAGAAACAAGTTGCATGTCGCCATATACTTTGTCAACCATGTTTCGTTCCAATGCAAGATCTAATAATGATGTTGCGTATCTCCGTGCTAATTTTATTTCTGCCACTTTTGTTTTTCGGTTTACAGTTTTCGGTTTACAGTTTTTAATTCTGCATTCTTAATTCTGCATTCTTAATTTAATTTCACGTCTTTTAATAAATCATTCACCAATGCTTTTTGTTTTTCATCGGTACTTAGTTGCTGACGGATTACTTTTTCTGCTATTTCAATGGATAAAGTTGCCACCTGGTTTTTTAATTCAGTGATAGCAGCCATCTTTTCATTATTAATTGTTTCGCGTGCAAGCGTGATCAAACGTTCGCCTTCCGTTTGCGCTTTTGTACGCGCTTCATTGATGATCTGATCTTTTGTTTCGCGAGCCTGCTTTAATAATACATCGCGTTCGTTACGCGCTTCCTGCAGAATGCGCTCATTCTCTGCTTTCATATTCGATACTTCATCTCTTGCTTTTTTAGCAGAGTTTAAAGCATCTTCAATAGAAGATTCTCTTTCTTTTAATGAATTCAAAATTGGTTTCCATGCAAATTTCTTAAGCAGAAAAAGCACGATAAGGAATGACACTGTCATCCAAAATATCAAGCCGAATTCGGGTCTTACTAATTCCATACTTCGTAGTTTATAGTTTGAAGTTTAAAGTTTGAAGTTTTTGTTCAAGTTCAACATCCAGTTCGTGGGTTTAACAACTTTAAACTTTAAACATTGAACTTTAAACTTATTAAAACTGCATTGCAACCAATCGTTGCAATACAGTTTAAGTTTTTGTCAGCGAATCTTTACTTTGTGAAGATTACTAACAGGCCGATTACCATTGCGAAGAAGGCAGCTCCTTCCACAAGTGCAGCAGCAAGAATCATGTTTGCACGGATATCTCCTGACATTTCAGGTTGACGAGCCATTGCCTCTAATGCAGAGCCTCCGATTCGTCCGATACCGATACCTGCTCCAACAGCAGCAAGCCCCGCACCTAATCCGGCTAATCCGTAACCGATTCCAACATTTGCGCCCGATACTACGGCATCCAATAAGATAGTAGATAACATATATATATAATTAAGAATTAAGAATGCATAATTAAGAATTGACTGTTTCCGTTAGTAAAATTTTCTTCGAGGAATTAATAATGCTCACTAATAGTTTAATTATTTCTTCCAATTGTGTACGTAACGACATTTCAATTTTGAATATCTTTTTATCTATTATTTCAAACCAATATGATGTTTCCTCAGCTTCCTTAAGTGCGATACCTAATTTATATACGAAATCAACCTTGCTTACAGCTCGTTGTGCTTCGCGAATATTAGCACCTATACTTGTTCCACTTCTGATTACCTGACTTGCGATTTGAAATTGTTTTTGTTCTGTTAATTTTTTATTTATATCTATGACTTCACAAGCGAATTCAAATGACTTTTTAAGAATAACATTTTCTTTCTTTTCCATTCAGAATTCTTAATTGTGAATTCTTAATTCAATTAATGGTGTTCGTGCTCGGCTGTTGCCATACCAAAATAAATTGCAGACAACAATGTGAATACATATGCCTGCAGAAATGCAACCAGCAATTCCAATGCAGACATAAACACTGTAAATAATAATGACATGATGCTTACACCGAATCCTAATCCGGGACTCATTTCTCCGAAGATAAATATGAGCATGAAGAAGGATAGTATGATGATGTGACCTGCAGTAATATTTGCAAAAAGTCGTATCATCAATACAAACGGACGTAAGAACACGCCAAGAATTTCAATAGGAGTTAATAATAATAATATCGGTTTTGGAACACCGGGCATTGCAATCACATGTTGCCAGTATGCTTTGTTTGCATTAACACTGGTGATGATGAATGTTAAGCAGGCAAGTACCATTGTTATTGCTATGTTTCCTGTAACATTTGCGCCACCTGGGAAGATTGGAATTAATCCCAGCAAATTATTGATCCAGATAAAAAAGAAAATGGTGAGTAAATAAGGCATGTATTTCTCATATTTCTTTTCTCCGATACTTGCTTTTGCAATGTCATCACGCACAAACAGAATAATTGGTTCTATTGCATTTTGCAATCCCGTTGGTGCTAATCCTTTACGTGTTTTTGTATATGCTTTTGCAACACTTAGGAAAATCAGGAACATTACTGCAATACTGATAAACATTGCAGCCACATTTTTGGTGATACTCAAATCATAAGTTTTTGCAGTCAGTTCCTCATTAACAGTTGCCTGTTCTTCAGGCATTGTTTCCAATTCATTCACTGCTACAGGATGACCTTCTTCCATTATATAGCCTTTGTAAGCCAGTTGACCGTGATGCAATTTGTTGCTCATGAACATGGTAAGACCACGTTCTGTATTATAAAGGATCACAGGAAGTGGAATAGTGGTATGTCCAAATAAATGCCAGTCATGTGCGTCAGAAATATGCTCCATGATGAGCTTACCTGCTTCTAACTTCTTTACACCATGGGCAGCTTCTGAATGGTGTTCTGTTTCATGAGATTCAACAATAGGCTGATGTGTATCCTGTGCTTCATTAAATTTTACTATACATAGCAAAACAGCTATTAAAAATGAGACTACTAATACTTTCGGATTTGCTAAATGCTTGATTCTCTGCATCATTTTAAAAATGAGTGCGCAAATGTAAATAAAACAGGGATAAAAAAATTGAAAACTATAGGTTATGTATCAACAATTGATGGTAGAATGATTGCTGTTTTCTCTTATCTAAATAAAATTGTAAATCTTAATTTTAAATTGTTACTTTGAAAGGACAAATCTTTTATGATTAAAATTTGTTTAATCGCATAAATCCTCTTTAAATATGAAAAATAAATTCTCTTTATACTATTGGTATTTGCTTTTGACCAGCATTTTATGTGGCTCGATTTCAGAAAAATCAGCTGCCCAGGTTGCAATAAGTTCTGATTATCAAAATAATCCTGCCTGGGTGCAGATGATGAGCGATCCCAATGTTAACTATTATGAAGCTGTGAAAGCTTTTGATGAATACTGGAAGCACCATGAAATGCCCGAAGAAGAGGATGAAAAGATGGGAAAACTCAACAAGTATGTTAATAACAGAGAACAAACCAAAGCTGAGTATGAAAGGCAACAAAAGCAGAAAATAGAAGCTGAAGGAGCAAATATTATTTTGACAGAAGCTGAAATGAAGGAACTGGAATGGAAACGTGAGATGACCTACCAGGTAAAGCGTTTTAAAGACTGGAAGCGAACGGTAAAGCCATATGTGCAAAATGACGGGCGCATTTTGAACGAAGAAGAAAGAATGAAAATTTATGAGCAAAGGCAGGATGAGTTAAGAAAGGATAAATAGGCAAATAGGCAAATAAGCAAATAGGCAATAAGTAATAGGAAGAAGGCAAAATAAATCAGCAATAAGTAAAAAGAAAATCTCATGAATAAATTAATTACGTATATATTTTTCACAATAGTTTTTTTCTGTCAATCAGGGATCGCACAAACCAACTGGACTCCTGTTTCTCCTAATTTTTTTCCCACTAATATGAGTGGGCAAATACACGGTATCAGCCGTGTGTCCCAGGTAAAATTTCATCCAACACTCGCTACAAAAATGTATGCTGTGAGTTCGCGCGGAGGTTTATTTATTACTACAAACAGCGGAGCTAACTGGACACTTGCACCGGGTTGTGACTTGCTTCCTAATATGCGTTTGAATTCTGTTTGTATTGATTATACCAACGACCAGGTTATTTATCTCGGCACCGGTGATGCTAATTATTATTATTCAGGAAGTGGCGTTTATAAATCAACTGATGGTGGAAATACTTTCACCTCTTCCGGTTTGGGAGGCAGATTGATTGTAGAAATATTGATGAATCCTGCCAATAATCTTATACTTATTGCTGCTACTGATGCAGGTATTTATAAATCAATAAACGGAGGAGCTTCGTGGACATTAAAATCCTCCAGTTCATTAGCCTGTCGCGACCTTGTTTTTAAAGCAAATAGTACTACACAAACTTTATTTGCTTCTACTTACTCTGAACTTTATCGTTCAACAGATATGGGTGAAACATGGACGCAACTGACTTCCGGAATTTATATTCCTTCAGGAGCAACAACTGGCGGAGGATGCAGAGTCGCAGTTACTCCTGCCGACAGCAACCTTGTTTATTTACACATGGTTGCCAAGAACGGAACTGTTTTCAAATCAACAAATGGAGGTAACACTTTCGTTAATGTGAAAGACAGTGTGATGCCAAATCTGATCGGTTATGATAATGTTGCTACGTCAACTGGTCAGGGAGATTACAATAGCATGTTTAATGCTGATCCTGTGAATGCAAACATTCTTTACTACGGAGCACATGGTTTTTGGAAATCAACAAACGGAGGTGCTGCATGGACATCCATGACTTTTTGGGCTTATGAATTGCATACGGATATGCATTGGGTAAAAGTGAATCCGTATAACACTTCTGAAATCTGGACCGCGAATGATGGTGGCGTTTGGAAAAGTACAAATGGTGGAGCTAACTGGTCTCCGATCAGTAACGGCATTTATGGTTATGAAATTTATCATGGTAGTTGCAGCCCCACCAGGCGTGATATGTTTAGTATAGGTACGCAGGATAATGGAGAATTATACCATTCCTCAGGTACCTGGTTTACCAACAGAGGAGGTGACTGGGGAGATGTGTGCGCATTTGATTATCGCAGCAATAGTTCAATGGTTTATTATTTTAACAGGAACACCAGAAGATTAGTGACAGGAGGTGATGCAACTTATGGTTTACCCGTTGCTACGTTACAAGACCTTGCATTTTTCCGAGGAAATCCAAACCTTGCCTTTGCCGGTAATCTTCAAGTTTACCGTACTACTAATTTACAGGCAACAACTCCCATATGGACCCAAATCAGCACTATCAATAAAACAATTAAAGCAATACACGTAAACCTTGCTGACTCAAATAAATTATATGTAATAACAAATGATGCGAATATTTACGTAAGCACAAATGCACTGAGTGCAACGCCCACATTTACCAATTATGTATTGCCAAACGCTACCGGCAATGTTGCCTCAATAACAAGTATTAAGACAGCACCTAATGTATTGTATGCTGTAATGAATACAAAAGTGTACCGCTCTGCTGATAATGGAGCTACGTGGACAGATGTGAGTTCCAATCTCCCTTCAGTAAACTGGGTTGAAATTTTACCTGATGAATATTTTTCGGCAAACGAATTGGTTTTTGTTGCAGGAAACAACACGGTCTATTATAAAAAATCAGGACAAACCACCTGGACTTTATTTTCAGCTTCGTTGCCTGCACGAACTACAATTAATGATTTCAGTGTGTATGATGATGGGAGCAATCAATCAGCATTGCGTGTTTCAGAATACGGAAGAGGGATGTGGGAGGTTCCAATGACCTCATTGAGAACAGTGGTTTCGGCATTTACTGCAGCTAATCCAAATCCCTGTGTCGGATCTTCGGTTCAGTTTAACGATTTGTCCACAGGTAATGTCACTTCCTGGACGTGGACCTTTCCGGGAGGGAATCCTGCTACGTCAACATTGCAGAATCCTGTTGTTACTTACAATGCTACAGGAACTTATGATGTTACACTTACAGTGAGTGATGGCACTAATTCCAATACATTAACCAAAACAGCTTACATAAATACTTACGGAAGCGGTCTTCCGCTAAGTGAAGGGTTTGAAAGTGGGGTTTTTCCTCCTGCTAATTTTACAGCAATAGATGATGGTGCTGATGCAGTAACATGGCAACAATCTACAGCAGCAGGTGGATTCGGGCTTACTGCTAACTCGATGTATTTTGATAATTACAATAATAATGTTTCAGGAAAGAAAGATGAAATGCGAACCGCACGTTTTGATATTACTGGTTTAAACACAGTCCAGTTAACCTTTGATGTTGCTTATCAACCTTATAACACCACTAATTATTCTGATACGTTACAGATATTGGTATCAACAAATTGCGGCTCGTCATTTACTTCTGTTTATCTGAAAGGCGGAGGAACACTATCAACTGTTGCAGGAACTAATACTAATCCTTTTGTGCCAACAGGCTCACAATGGAGAACTGAAACAATAAATCTTAATAGCTATATCGCTTCAGGTTCAGTGCTGATTTCATTTAAGAATCTTGGATATTATGGTAACAATTTATACATAGATAATATTAATCTTACCGGAACTTTTACTACCAATGCCGGTCCGGATAGAAACATTTGTTATGGAGTAAGTACTACCATTGGTTCGGCAGCAGTATCAGGTTTTAGTTATTCATGGAATCCGGTTACCGGATTAAGTTCATCAGTTATTAGCAATCCAACCGCTTCTCCTCCTTCTACCACTACTTATGTTTTAACAGCAACTAAAACCGGTTCAGGCATTATCGCAAGAGATACGGTAAAAGTAACAGTGGATAGTGTACCTGTTTCTTCTGCAATCACCCCTGTAAGTTGTTTTGGTGGAAGTAATGGTGCAATAGATTTAACTTTCTCTGCTGGAATTGCACTTTACTCTTATTTATGGAATAACGGTGCTACAACTCAGGATCGAACAAGTCTTTTCCCTGGTACATACACTGTAACTATTACAGATGGGGCAAGTTGTTCACGAACTTATTCATACACGATTACTCAACCAGCAGCTGCATTAAGTGCATCAACTTCATCCGTACAATCAATGTGTAATTCAAATAATGGATCTGTAACAGCATTAACATCTGGCGGCACTTCTCCTTACACATATAACTGGAGTAACGGAGCAACAACAATTACAAATAACAATCTTTATCCCGGCACATATTCAGTTACAATTACAGATGCACGAAATTGTATTGCCTCAGCAATCGGAACAATCACAATGAAACCATTACCGGTTATTAATTCTTTCACTTCTTCTCAATCCCCGGTATGCAGCGGAAACCCATTTACACTTACTGTTAATTCATCCGGTGGTACTATTGCCAATACATTTTCATCCGGAACCATTAACCTCGCTATACTTGATAATACACCCGGTGGAGTAAGCAATACCATTGCGGTAAGCAGTGGAATAATTTTAAATGCTGCAAATAAATTATCTGTAACACTGAATTTCGGAACAGGAACTATAGCTCCTAACCGCGAACATACCTGGGTAGGAGACTTAAAGATTACACTTTCCACTCCTGGAGGAAATACAATAGTTTTTGACCGACCCGGAGTGCCAGTGTCGGGAACAGGAAACAGTGCAGACATGAACGGAGCATATACATTCACAACATCCGCTTCTGCTATTCTTCCACAATTATCTACAGATGCAGCAGTTGCCGGAGGAAATGTGATAATTGGAAATTACAAACCTTCTGATTCATCTAATCCTGATGCTGCACATAGCTGGACAGGATTGGGGTTGCCTTTTAATATTTCAGGAGACTGGACACTTAATATTTCGGATAATGCCGGCAGTGACGCAGGTGATTTGATAAGCTGGTCCATCGGATTTATCACATCATATTCTCACGGAATAACAGGACCCGGAATTATAGGAACAATAAATTGTCTGAACAATGATTGTTCAAATGCCAGCTCAATTATTACTAATGCACCCGCAGGAAATAATATTTATACCGTTACCACTACATCACCTGACGGCTGTACCGTTGCCGCAAATACAACTGTGAATGTTAATTCGATTCCTTCACAACCCGGAGCAATAACAGGAGCAACCCAGGTTTGTGAAAATGATACAATCAATTATAACATTGGTGTTGTAAGTGGTGCCAATAATTATAACTGGAGTTTCCCTTCAGGCTGGGTGATAAAAAGCGGCCAGGGAACAGTGTCAGCACGTGTGGATCCTTCCACTACTAATGGAAACGTAAGTGTGACCGCTTCTAATACCTGCGGAACAAGTGCTGCTCAAACGCTTTCAGTTATTACAGGGTTTTGCTCCTTAAATTTAAATGTGAAAACATTTGTTGAAGGATTTTACATTTCTCCTGCAACTATGACACCCGTTTTATATAACAATTCTTTAAGTGGTTCTTCTAATTCGGTAGATAGCGTTACCATTGAATTACATGATCAGTATAATCCTTCAACTATCTCCTTTACTACTAAAAGAATAATGGATGTTAACGGAAATATTCAGGTAATACTTCCCGCTTCATTTAACGGAAGCTCGTATTATATTGCTATTCTGCATCGTAACTCTATTGAAACGTGGAGTAAGTTGCCCGTTACGCTGGGTTATAATACTACTTACGATTTCAGGTATTAAGATGATTGAAATTTTATTTCTCATCTTTTTCCTCCTCCGTTTCAATATGAAATTTATGCATGGCACGATGAACAACAGGAGCGAGTAACACCGCCATCGTTGAAATGAAACTGATTCCGCTGAATAGCGCATAGAAAGAGGCAAAGTATTTGGATGCTTCATTAGGCATAGGATCTACCGGACCCATACCGCCCAAAATCATACTTGCATTTAATAATGCATCTGCAAAATTGAGATGGGCTAATGCCATGTATCCCCAGATACCAATGGACAGTGAAACCAGCATCACTACAATAGATAAAGTAAGAAAAAAATTATCATAAAAATACGCTGTTCACTAACACATGGTTGTGTTAGTAAACAGCGTGTTTGAATAACAACATAATTATGACTGCGGTTTTTTATCAAGCATCAGAAATTCATTCACTACTATTTCAGTGATGTATTTCTTTACTCCGTCCTTATCATTGTAGCTACGATTAGTGAGCTTTCCTTCAATGGCAATTTCGCTTCCTTTGTTCAAATACTTTTCAGCGATTTCTGCAGTTTTGCCCCACGCCACAAGGTTGTGCCAGTAAGTTTCTGTTACCTTTTCACCTTGTTGATTGGTGTACGTTTCGTTGGTAGCAAGCGCAAGCTTTGCCACTTTGTTTCCTTTCTCAAGATTTTTTACTTCAGGTGCTGCGCCCAAATTTCCGATTAGTCTTACACTGTTTCTTAAACTGTTCATGATCTTTTTGTTTTAATTTGTTTAAATGATTTGATTTTTTTGTTTGTCTGAATTGACGATGCAAAGATGTGGTGAGGTGATTGCGCCATCCGGAGTTTTTTCGGATACTATCGTTAAAAAGCGTTTATAGCCGTTTGCAAACGGGTAATAATTTTCAGTAATTTTGAGGAAACTCCCCCGATGTGACTACAGAAAAAGTTTGTTTGGAATGTGGCGAGCCATTAAAAGGCAGAGCCGATAAAAAGTTTTGCGATGATCAGTGCCGCAGTAATTATAATAACAAAGCCAACAGCGATACTACTGCTGAGATGCGGAACATCAATAATATTTTACGAAAAAACCGAAGAATTTTAGATTCAATAATTTCTACTGATGGCAAAACAAAAATCTCCAAAACCAAACTTCACGATAAGGGATTTAATTTTAAATATCATACCCATACACATACCACACAAAAGGGAACGATTTATAAACTGTGTTATGATTATGGATATATTCCCATAGAAAACGATTATTTATTTGTGGTGAAATGGGAAGCAACCAATAAATAAAAAATTTATTGTTTCACGTACTTATTCAGCCAATCAAAAAATGTACGCTGCCACAGGATTCCATTTTGTGGTTTTAACACATGATGACCTTCATCAGGGAAATAAAGTAAACGGCTTGGAATACCCCTCAACTGTGCGGCTGTGAATGCTTCCATACCTTGTGTTAAGGGAACGCGATAATCCTTTTCATTATGAATAATTAAAATGGGTGTGTCCCAGTTCTGCACAAACTTATGAGGAGAAAAGGCATCGTAACTTTTGGGCTTTGGAGATTGCCAGTAAGGTCCTTGCATATCATGATTGGCAAAAAACATTTCTTCGGTACTACCGTATTCACTCTCTAAATTAAATACACCGCAGTGAGCAATGAATGCTTTGAAGCGTTTGTTATGATGACCTGCCAACCAATATACCGAATATCCACCGTAGCTGGCTCCCACGCAGCCAAGTTTGTTTTTATCTACATAAGATTCCTTACTGACATCATCAATTGCACTTAGCAAATCATTCATTGCCTGTCCGCCCCAGTCGCCTGTAATCTGGTCATTCCATTCTTCACCGAAGGATGGCAAACCTCTGCGGTTAGGCGCCACTACAATGTAACCGTTACTTGCCATTAAACTGAAATTCCAGCGATAGGAAAATGTCTGGCTCACGATACTTTGCGGTCCACCCTGGCAGAAGAGGAGAGCGGGATATTTTTTGGTTGCATCAAATCCCGGAGGATAAATCACCCACACCAACATATCTTTTCCATCAGTGGTTTTTACCATTCGTTTTTCGCATTTAGGTTTTGCAACTGCATCCCAAAAAGTTTTGTTTGTAAAAGTTATTTGTGTTGCAGAACCGGTATTTGCATCAACCTTATAAATCTCAGTAGGCATTACCATACTCATTCGCGATGCAATCAAAACGGGTTTATTATTTACATAAGCAAGTGATAAATCCTGGTAGTCGGCTTGTTCATTGGTTATTTGCTTTGGAGTGGCAGCACCTCTTGCCTGTGTATCAAAACTGAATAACTGATGTGTGCCTTTCCATCCGGCAAGGAAATAAACCATTCTGCTATCAGGTGACCAATCCATCTGATCAACGCTAAAATCAAAATTGGTTAACAATTCTTTTTTAACACCGGTTGCCACATCCATTATAAACAAACGGTTTCGGTCTGATTCATAACCGGGAGTTTCCATGCTCAGCCACAACATTTTTTTTCCGTCAGGTGAAAAAACAGGATTTTGATCATATCCATTCATACCCTGTGTAACATTGGTTGTCTGACCTGTTATCAAATCATAAAAATAAATATCTGAGTTAGTGCTAACGGCAGCGGCAGTTCCGCTTTCTTTTTTACAGGTGTATGCTAATTTTTTTCCGTCAGGGGAAAATGATATTTGTTCATCGCCACCAAAAGGTTGTAATGGAGAATCAAATTTTTCATTCAGCATTAAATCCTTTCCTGCTCCTGTTTTTCCATCAGTATAAGTAGCTAAAAAAACATGGCTGAAAGCATAATCACTCCACGCATTCCAATGACGATACATTAACCCATCAATAATACGGGCACCATCCGTTTTTGGCAGGTCAGGATAAACCTCACTTGGCTTTTGCTCCAGTTTTACATCTGCAGTGTACCATATATAGTTCGTTGCGTGTGAATAACCGAAATTACCAATGCCACCTTTTACAAAAGTTACCTGTGATTTTCCGCTGCCATCAGCTGCTACTTCAAACAATTGACTCTCACCATTAGCATCTGCAGTTATAAAACCTACTTTTTTTCCATCAGGGCGCCAACGGGCGTTGGTTAAATCAGCAGTTGCAGTTATTTTGTCAATATTTTTATTAACAAGACTTTTTGCTTCTATAACATCGCCAGTAGTAGTAACCGGTGTAACATAAATATCGCTGCGACCTTTGTTGTCTGCAACATTAAAATTGCGAATGTTGTAAATCACCATTTTTCCATCCGGTGAAATGCGCGGCTCTGAAACGCGCTCTAATTTCCAAAGTGTTTCGGGAGTGAGTGTGTTTTGCGCATTGAGGTGAGCTAATGCTAAACTAAATATGCTTAGTAGTACTATATTTTTCATGAAATGAATTGTTAAATATTTTTTTATGAAAACTATTTCTTCCGTTAATCAAGTTTTAATTACTGAATAATTTTTAATTCTACTCTCCTGTTTTTCGCTTTACCGGTTTCGGTATCGTTGCTTTCTACCGGTTGGGTATTTCCAAATCCCTTCGCTTCCATCCTGGTTAAATCAATTCCTTTTTTACTTAAATAATTCATTGCAGCTTCTGCTCTTTTTTGAGAGATCGTAATATTTAAATCATCCTTGCCTGCATTATCTGTATGACCTTCAATTTTTAATCTGTAAGAAGGATTTTCTTTTAAAATTTTTACAACTTTATTTAATGAAGAATAATGTGATGGCTTAATATTGAATTTGGCTGTCTCAAATAATAAGTTACCAAATTGTGTGTTGGCTTTCATTTCAGGACATCCGTTATTGCTTGCCAATCCTTTTTCATCAGGACATTTATCTGTATTGTCAGCAATTCCATCGCCATCTGTATCAGCACAACCATGCATTAACTCAGTACCTTTCTGATCAGGGCAACTATCATCCACATCCACCACACCATCTTCATCCCTGTCAGGACATCCATTATTTGCCCGAGAACCTATAACATCAGGACAATGATCCTGGTTATCTACTATACCATCACCATCTTTATCAGGGCAACCATTAGTAGCTACAGTACCTGCTTCATCAGGACATTTATCTTCTTTATCACCAATGCCATCTCCGTCCTTATCCGGGCAACCAAGAAGGGCAATAGTTCCTTTCACTTCTTTGCATGAATCCTGGTAATCATAAACCAAGTCTCCATCTTTATCCAACGGGCAACCTTTTTCATCCACCTTTATTCCAACAGGTGTGTTCGGACAATTGTCTTTACTGTCTTTTACACCATCTTTATCAGCATCTTTCTCACCGCCAAAGTTGAAACTCAAGCCTATTGTATGTAAAAGAAAACTCTCATTATTCTGACGCTCCTCTCCATCACGCCTGTCATGATCTGTGTAACCAAACGTTTCCTGAAAGGATAAATTAAATTTTTCAGTGAGCTGCAATTGCAATCCTAATCCATAAGGAATAAACACATCGGTTCCATTACCATACGGATTATCAATCTTGATATCTGAAACGGTTTTTAAAGTATAATCTGAATAATCAGCAATGCCTGCTCCGGCAAAAATATAAGGCACTAATTTATGCTCATCGCTGTTGATCAGCTTCACACGAAAGTGAATATTCGCCTGCATCATGCGGGTGTCAAATTTTGTTTTCTTTTCTTCTTCATATCCCCAGCGTCCGATAGTGGCGTTAAATACAAAATCAAAATGCCCATTTATATATCGTGAATAACCCAGACCTCCGAATCCTTTTGTGGTTCCATTATAAAATCCCTGACCCAAATCTCCGTTGTATTGAGCAAGCCCACCAATTATACCAATGCTGTTAACAGCATTTTTATTTTGTGCGTACAGGTGATAGTTAGAAATCAGAATTGCAAGCAGTAATAATATTTTTTTCATCTTTTATTTTTTTATGAGAGGGAAGCCCGAGTTAATAGCGTGTGCAAAAGTAAAAGGATAGGTGGAATTGAGCCGTTTATTCATAAAGTTTATGATATAATTTATTGAGTTATGATTATATTTGCCCCTCGTTCTTTATTAGCCACTTCTACAAGAAGTGGTATTGCTTATCAAGAAAGGTGGAGGGACTGGCCCTGCGAAACCTTGGCAACCTTTGGTTAATTAAGTGAATAATTAAATCAAAAGGTGCTAATTCCAATTCCGGTGATACCGGGAACAGATAAGCCGAATTAGATTTGAAAAAACAAAACATCATAAATCTCTTCGGCTCAGGCAGAAGAGATTTTTTTTTGATTAAAAATGAGTTAAAAATATGTGTGATATAAAAAACGAATTAGAAAAACGTGTGCTGGTGATTGATGGCGCAATGGGTACCATGATTCAGCGATACAAACTGGATGAAAGCGGTTATCGTGGTGAACGTTTCAAAGACTGGGATCCCGATGGATCGGGATTGAAAGGTAATAATGATTTACTGGTTTTAACACAACCTCAAATAATTAAAGCAATTCACTTAGAATATTTGAATGCCGGTGCTGATATTATCGAGACTAACACTTTCAATGCACAGAAAATTTCATTGGCAGATTATCACATGGAAGAGTTGGCTTATGAGATAAATTTTGAAGCTGCTAAGATTGCAAAGGCTGCTGTTGAAGAGTTTCGCCTCACCCCCGGCCCCTCTCCAAAGGAGAGGGGAGCAGTTTTCGTAGCAGGTGCATTAGGACCCACTAACAGAACGCTATCTCTTTCACCAAAAGTTTCTGATCCAGGTTATCGTGCTGTAACTTTTGATGAAGTTGTGGATGCATACACAGAACAAGTGAGAGGTCTCATTGATGGTGGTGTTGATTTGCTTTTGGTGGAAACAATTTTTGATACGCTGAATGCGAAGGCTGCATTGTTTGCCATTCAAACTGTGTTTGGAGAAAAAAATATTTCCATTCCTATTATGGTGAGCGGAACTATTACCGATGCTAGTGGAAGAACTTTATCAGGACAAACAGTAGAAGCATTTTTAAATTCTGTTTCGCATGTTGATTTGTTGAGCATAGGATTAAACTGTGCGCTTGGCGCAAAAGAAATGCGTCCTTACCTGGAAGAGCTGAGTGAGAAAGCACCGTTTTTTATTTCGTGTTATCCGAATGCAGGTTTGCCAAATCAATTTGGTGAGTATGATGAAACACCTGAACAGATGTGTGTGCAGGTGGATGATTTTTTAAAAAGTGGTTTTGTAAATATTGTGGGTGGTTGTTGTGGCACAACCCCGGAACATATTAGACATATTGCAGAACATGCCCGTAAAACTCCACCAAGAAAAATTCCCACTATTGAACCTTATTTACGATTGAGCGGATTGGAAGCGGTTACCTATCGTTCGGATTCTAACTTTATGAATGTTGGTGAACGAACAAATGTAACAGGATCGAAAAAATTTCTTCGTTTGATTAAAGAAGAAAAATATGAGGAAGCACTGAGCGTTGCACGCGAACAGGTGGAAGGTGGTGCACAAGCTATTGACATCAACATGGATGAAGGCATGCTGGATGCCAATTATGCGATGACAAAATTTTTAAACCTCATTGCAAGTGAGCCTGATATTTCGCGTGTACCTGTGATGATTGATTCATCAAAATTTGAAGCAATTGAATCAGGCTTAAAATGCACACAGGGAAAATCAATTGTAAATTCTATTTCATTGAAAGGTGGAGAAGAACAATTTATCCACGAAGCGAAAACAGTTAAAAAATATGGAGCAGCTGTAATCGTGATGTTGTTTGATGAACAGGGACAGGCAGATACAACACTAAGAAGAATTGAAATTGCAAAACGTGCTTATGATATTCTTGTAAACAAAATAAATTTTCCTCCACAGGACATCATTTTTGATCCGAATATTTTTCCTGTTGCCACAGGAATGGAAGAGCATCGCAAAAACGCAATAAGTTATTTTGAAGCAACAAAATGGATCAAAGAAAACTTGCCTCATGCAAAAATTTCAGGTGGAGTTAGTAACGTTTCATTTTCATTTCGTGGCAATGATCATGTGCGTGAAGCTATTCATGCAGCATTCTTATATCATGGAATAAAACACGGGATGGATTTGGGCATTGTAAATCCATCTCAAGTGATCGTGTATGATGATATTGAAAAAGAATTACTGGACTTGGTTGAAGATGTTTTGCTGGATAGAAAAGATGATGCTACTGAGCGATTAATCAATCATGCAGAAAAAGTAAAAGGTGCAGGTAAAGAGAAAGATGTTAAAGATGAGGAGTGGAGAAAAGGAACGGTTGAAGATCGTATTTCACATTCGTTGGTAAAGGGAATTACAGATTTTATTGATGTTGATATAGAAGAAGCACGCAACAAATACGAGAAACCATTACACATCATTGAAGGACCATTGATGGTGGGTATGAATGTAGTTGGCGATTTATTTGGTGCCGGAAAAATGTTTTTACCACAGGTGGTGAAGAGTGCACGTGTGATGAAAAAAGCTGTTGCATATCTTGAACCTTATCTTGAAAAAGAAAAAGTTGTTGGCAGTAAAAATGGAAAAATTTTATTGGCAACAGTGAAAGGAGATGTGCATGACATCGGAAAAAATATTGTTGGAGTAGTGATGGCATGCAATGGTTACGACATTGTTGACATGGGCGTTATGGTGTCCGCTGATAAAATTCTTGCTAAAGCAAAAGAAGAACAAGTGGATGTGATTGGTTTAAGCGGATTGATTACTCCATCGCTTGATGAAATGGTTCATGTTGCAAAGGAAATGACACGTGAAGGTTTTACTATTCCCTTGTTGATTGGTGGCGCAACAACAAGTAAAGTTCACACTGCGGTAAAAATTGAACCACACTACAAGCATCCTGTCATTCATGTAAATGATGCTTCGAGAAGTGTGCCTGTGGTAAGCAGTCTTCTTTCAAAAGATGGAAAAGCTGATTTTGTACAAAGCATTAAAGAAGAGTATGAACGGGTTCGCGGTTATCATCTAAAAGATAGAGAGCAACATAAATTTATTACGATTAATGCAGCACGTGAGAATAAATTTATCCTCACCCCCAGCCCTTCTTCAAAGGATGGGGATGTAGTTTCCAAACCAAATATTATCGGAACAAAAGTTTTTGAAGATTATCCACTCGAAGAAATTGCACAATTCATTGACTGGACTCCTTTTTTTATCGCATGGGAAATGAAAGGAAGTTATCCGAAAATTTTTGATGATAAAGAACGCGGAGCGGAAGCAAAAAAGTTATTTGATGAGGCACAGGAGATGCTGCAAAAAATCATCAAAGAAAAATGGCTGACAGCAAAAGCCGTGATTGGAATTTTTCCTGCAAATGCTGTGAAGGATGATATTGAAGTTTATGATGAGTCGGGTAAAAATAAAGTAGCAACTTTTTACACGATAAGGCAACAAACGCAAAGAGCTGAAGGGCAGAAAAATATTGCGTTAGCGGATTTTGTTAAAAAGAAAATCCTCACCTCTGACACTTCATCAAAAATCCTCACCCCCGACCCCTCTCCGAAGGAGAGGGGAGTGTTCTCCGATTCAAATTTATGGAACAGTGAAAATAAAACTACTCCATTATTTTTAACAGGAGATTCAAAATATGCTGCACAACTTTTAGAAAAAGGAAAGGAAATGCGTAAGCAACCAACGAAAGCAGAAGACAAACTTTGGCAACAACTCCGTAATAATAAATTAGGAGTAAAGTTTAGAAGACAGCATCCAATAGATCTTTTTATTGCGGATTTTGTTTGTCTCGAAAAAAAATTAATTGTTGAAGTAGATGGTGATATTCATGGATTCCAAAAGGAATATGATGAAGGCAGAACAATTGAATTAAATAAAAACGGATTTGAAGTTATAAGATTTTCAAACGATGAAGTAATTAATAATACAGAATCAGTACTCAACAAAATAAAAAAGGAAATAGGCAATAGAAAGGAAGTAAACTTAAAGTCTGAAATTTCTGAGACTTCATATTCAAACAAAACAACCATCGAAGACGACTCCCTCTCCTTTGGAGAGGGATGGGGTGAGGATTTCATTGGAGCATTCGCCCTATCAACCGGTTTCGGAATTGAAAAACAAATCGAAAAATTTGAAAAAGATCATGACGATTATTCTTCCATTATGCTCAAAGCTTTGGCTGATCGCTTAGCAGAAGCATTTGCTGAATTGCTTCATAAAAAAGTTCGTACAGAAATATGGGGTTATGCAAAAGATGAAAACCTGAGTCGTGAGGAAATGATCAAAGAAAAATACCAGGGCATTCGTCCGGCTCCCGGTTATCCCGCGCAACCGGATCATACTGAAAAAATTACTTTGTGGAAATTACTGGATGTAGAAAAAAAGACCGGAATAGTTTTAACTGAAAGTTTAGCAATGGTACCAACTGCAGCAGTAAGCGGTTTGTATTTTGCCAATCCTGATGCACATTATTTTTCTGTCGGTAAAATTCAAAAAGACCAGGTGGTGGATTATGCGAAAAGAAAAAATATGAAAGTGGAAGAAGTAGAGAGGTGGCTGGGGAGTATATTGGCTTATTAATTTTTATTCATAGGAATTATTTGCACGGTCATTCGGATAACGGATAAAATGAATCTCCTTAACCATCTCAATTAATGCCGCACGCAGTTGTTCCATATTTTCTTTTTTCAACGCTGAAATAAATATTGCCGGAACATTTACTTTACTCATCCAGCTTTTTTTCAAATCATCCAGCGAAAAATTTTCCTTGGTTGAAGGCGTCAGATCATCGTGTTCTTTAACTATATAATGAAATGCATCTATTTTGTTAAACACCATCAATGTCGGCTTGTCATTTGATTTGAGCTCAGCAAGTGTTTGATTAACTACCTGGATATGTTCTTCAAAATTCGGATGAGAAATATCAACAACATGAACTAAAATATCTGCCTCGCGAACTTCATCCAACGTGGATTTAAATGATTCCACTAAACTTACCGGAAGTTTGCGAATGAACCCAACTGTATCGGTAAGTAAGAATGGAATATTTTCCAATACCACTTTTCTAACTGTTGTATCTAACGTTGCAAATAATTTATTTTCCGCAAACACATCTGATTTACTCAATTGATTCATCAAAGTGCTTTTTCCAACATTGGTATATCCCACCAAAGCAACACGAACAATATTTCCTCTTTGCTTTCGCTGTGTGAAGTTTTGTTTTTCTATGTCCTTTAATTTTTCTTTTAACCGAACTAATTTATCACGAATAACTCTTCGGTCAGTTTCAATTTCTGTTTCACCGGGACCACGCATCCCGATTCCTCCCTGTTGTTTTTCAAGGTGAGTCCACATGCGTGTGAGTCGGGGAAGCAGGTAAGTATATTGTGCAAGCTCTACCTGCGTGCGTGCCTGTGCCGTCCGTGCTCGTTTTGCAAAAATGTCAAGTATCAAAGCATTTCGATCAAGCACACGGCATCCGATAACTTTTTCAATATTCTTCAATTGTGATGGAGATAACTCATCATCAAAAATTGCCATTGTAATATTGTTAGCTTTTACAAACTCCGTAATTTCTTCCAGCTTTCCTTTTCCAACATACGATCGGGGATCGGGATATTCTAATTTCTGCGTAAAGCGTTTGACGGTTAAAGCACCTGCAGTTTCAGCAAGAAAAGCTAATTCATCAAGGTACTCTTTTACTTTGTCTTCATCCTGTGTTTTAGAAATAACTCCGACAAGAATTGCTGTTTCAACAATATGAGCTGTGGTGATATGTTTATTTGACAAGAAAAAATGTTTAAATTATAAATAATAAATTGTCTTGAAAAAAATTATGCCTGCTTATCAGTGTAGTTCCTCCACATAATTTGCAACGGCTTCAATTTGCTCAGCACTCAAATCATTTTTATAAGATTGCATTGCATTTTTTCCGTTAGTAATGATCGCAACTCTCTCAGCGTGTGATAATGTTGAAGTTGTTAAATCCTTTGCTCCGCTCAAGCCTGATTTCCCATCACTACCATGGCATTTAGCGCATTTGGATTCATAAATATTTTTTCCTAATGCAAAGGAATCATCACCAGTGATGGCAATGGTTTCTTTTTCTTTTTTAAAAACAGGAGATTTTGTTTCTGATATTCCATAGATGTAAATCAAAATCAAAAATGAAAGCAGCGCCAAAGGTTTATTTGATTTTTTAAATGCAACTATTGCTAACGGAATAACAACAATGACTGCTGCAATCTTTACCCATAACCAAGCGCCTTTATCACCCGTATTGATTGCAAGATATATTCCTGTTAAAAGAAAAAGTGTGCTGATGATCATTTCAGGAACTTTTGTTTTTCGCGTGAATGATTGTAAGCTTTCATTGCGATTAAGAAAAAGTAAAGCCGTTTTTATCAAATAAATAATTAAAAAAAGTGTTACTACTAAATTGTGTGTGTGAAGTATTCCTGTGTACATAAGCTTTTGATTATGGCGTAAAAATAGCTTAGTTGCTTATTAAAAAGCAAACAACAGCTAACAGGAAATTTTTAATTAACGCAGAAGGTTTACACTTCCTTCAAATTTATATGGCTTGCCGCTGTCAGTAGTCATATTGAAACGGTAGTAGTAAATACCTGCTTCAACTATGTTACCGTTTTGGTCTTTTCCGTTAAATGGATTTTGAGGATTTGTAGTAACAAAAACTTTGTTTCCCCAACGATTCCAGATTGACATTTCAAAGCTTTGCACATTTAATCCATAAGTTAAGGATGGGAAAGTTTCGTTTTTACCATCATTGTTTGGAGTAAACGCAGAGGGAACATAAAACGGTGCAACAGGCATTTGAATTTCATAATAATCCTTGCAACCGATTCCATTGGATGACTCGAGGACAACAGTATAAACACCAGGATCTTTATATGCATGTAACGGACTCTCTTCTTCTGATCCGCTGTTATCTCCAAAATTCCAGTAATACTTTGTGGCATTAGTACTCTGATTGATGAATTTTATTTCAGCTCCCCATAAGGAAACTCCCGGTTCGGGATCTGTTTTAAATTTTGCAATGGGATCAGGAACTCCTGTAAGAACAATTTCAACACTGTCAGAAGATTTACAACCATAAGGGCTATTGACTACAAGAGATACATTAAATACACCTAATGTATCGAAAGTATGAACAGGAGAAATCACAAAGGATGTTTGACCATCACCAAAATTCCATAAGTACAATGAGTTGGGTTCTGCTATGGTTCCATTAATAAATTTTATTTTTAAAGTATTACATTCACGTGTGCTATCCGTGGTGAAAGAAATATCAGGATAAGGATGTACGCTCACAGGAATTGCATTGGATGTGGCAGTGCATCCATTTATGTCAGTAATCACTACATAAAAATTTCCTGTTTGTGAAACATAAATTGACTGTGCTGTGGAACCTGTATTCCAATTATATGAAACCGCATTATCTGAAGTTATCCTCACACTGTCTCCTTCGCAAAAACTGGTATTACCACTCGCCTGAACAGCAGCCGAGGCAACATTTACAAGTACATCCTGTACAGGTGAAACAGCGATACAGTTATCACCATTGGTTACAGCAACTGTATAATTTCCTGTATTATAAACAGTAATACTGGAAGTAGTTGCTCCATTACTCCATTGAAAAGCAATACCTGTATTTGCTGAGAGTATTACTTGTCCGCCCGCACAAAAAACAGTTGCACTCTGTGGAGTGATGGATGCCGTAGGATTGCTAAGGACTGTAGCAACAGGGGTTGAAGTGGCAGTACAATTATCTGTGTTAGTAACTGTCACGGTGTAATTACCATTACCTGCCACATTAATTGTCTGGGTAGTTTCTCCATTCGACCATAGCCATGCAGTTCCATTGCTTGCACTGAGTGCCAGTGTGGCATTTGGACAAATATTTGTGTTTCCCTGCGGAGTTATACTTGCCGTTGGCTGGCTTACAATAATAGTTTCAGGAGCAGATGTTGCAATACAGGTATTCGCATTTGTAACAGACACCGTATAAGTACCTCCACTATTAACATTTATAGATTGTGTTGTTGCGCCATTATTCCATAAATAACCATTACCGGAGTTGGCAGTTAAAGTAACCTGTTCACCAGGGCATAATAAGTTATCTCCGTTTACAGAAATGGAAGCAGTCGCAAAATTCACAATAACATTTTCAACAAGAGAAGTTGCGACACAACCCCAACTATCAGCCACGTTAACAGTATAATTTCCAGCTTGTAAAACGGTTATGTTCTGAGCGGTTGCCCCATTGCTCCATAAATACGAAGAACCATTATTTGCACTAAGGCTTACACTGTCACCATCACAAAACGTTGTATTTCCTAAAGCAGTAATTGTTGCTACAGGATTGCTTACGCCTATCGTTAAAGAGGCATTCGCATTACAGTTGTCAGCATTAGTGACAATTACATTATATGGTCCTGCTGTGTTGACGGTTATGGATTGGGTAGTTAAACCATTGCTCCATAAATATGCAGATCCGTTATTTGCATTTAACTGAATAGATGAATTAGGACAGATAGTAGGATTACCCACATAAGTGATATTAGCAATTGGCTGACTAACCGTAATGTTTTCAGGTGCAGATGTAGCAACGCATGAATTAAGATTAGTGACTGCAACCGTATAAATACCTGTTTGAGTTACATAAATACTTTGTGTTGTTGCACCATTGCTCCATAAATAATTACTACCTGCATTTGCACTTAACTGAACACTATCTCCCTGGCAAATAAGATTAGCTCCTGAATTTATAATAGTTGCACTGGCAGAATTCACAGTAACTCCAACCAAAATAGAAACTGCAGAACATCCATTGGCGTCAGTTACTGTCACACTAAAGTTGCCTGTATTAGTTACATTAATTGAATTGGCGGTAGTACTATTACTCCACAAATAAGTAAATCCAACTCCGGTGTTTGCAGATAAATTCACACTTCCACCCTGGCAAAAAGTAAGTGCACCCGAAGGCGTAATATTTGCGACAGGATTGCTAAGGGTGGTTATTTCAGGTGGAGACGTTGCTGAACAACCGGTTTGAGAAACAGTAACTGAAAATGTACCGGCAGCATTTACTACAATACTCTGCGTGGTAGCTCCATTGCTCCATAAATAGCTTGTTCCGGGGTTAGCGGTTAATGTGACATTATCACCGGGACATAAATTAACTGATCCGCTGGTTACTGTGATGGCTGCTGCGGCACTGCCTGAAAAAATATTAACGACATTAGAGATGGTATCACCACAGCCCATCGTATCCGTTACCGTGACGACATAATTGCCTGCTGATGATGCCCAGATACTTTGCGAGGTAGCGCCTGTGTTCCATGAATAAGCGCTGTCATAATTTGCTATGAGTTGCACACTGTCTCCCGGACATAATGTAAAAGGACCCACTGGATCAATATGTGCGTAAGGGGTGCTGCTTTGTACAATTATCGGAAGGGATATTTGAAAACACGACCAATCATAACTGTGAACATTCAAAGCATAAGAGCCGGGTTGAGTAACATAAAAACTTTGTAAAGTATCAGGTGAAGGAGGAGCCGCCCATTGATAAGATACTGCATTTGCAGCAGTGAGTGTAATTGTATCTCCGGGACAGATAAACAGCATATTTGGTCCCACAGGAGTACCACCACTTGAAGTAACAGGCACCCAACCACCACCAAAACTATGTGCTTCTAAAAACACACCGGAATCAAAAACATTATCAGAACAATTTGCAACAGCAAGTTTGATATGATAAGTTCCACATATCTTAACAGGTATTCGTGCTTCTAAAACTTTAGTCAATCCATCGAAGATAATAGTGGCACCATTAACGTTATTAGTATAAAGAGCGGAATATGCTAATGATTGCCCCGGCAAACTGCAGGTTCCACCACCTGAACTGCTTCCCGGAGAACCGGGATTAATAGAATTTATTGAAACAGGTAAATTGGTTCCGGGTATGCGGGCAATATTATAATTGACATAATTGGGTCCGGACGGATTGGGTCCCGTAATAAAAAAACCAAATACATCATTAAATTGAGAACATACATATTCAGGATATTCTTCTGAACCGAAAACATATCTAAATTTCAATGTATCAGTCAGCGGCTGAAAATCAAATTGCAGTACAGCCGCATCTTTGGTAACTGAAGTAGCAATAGATTGTAATTGAGGATCACCAGGTCCTGTGGCCCCACTGCTTATTTGTTGACTTGCAGGATTAGGAATGTAATTGCAGTTATCAGAGCTTAAAATAACTCCTTCATTAAATCCAATAGTTGAATTACCAATTGGAGTAGTGTAAGTAGCTAATGCACCTGGTACTCCCGTAAAGGTTACATTTTGAACAGAACCGGGCATCACTCCGGAAGGAGCTAAAAAAGTATTCAGTACCACATTAGCAGCATTGCTCGGACTTTGTGTAACTACATTTATTGCCTGACCA
>JANLUX010000007.1:0-3542 GCA_031363705.1 Bacteroidota bacterium | reverse complement strand
TGATTTCCACAAAAACAATTGCTGCAACTCAGCCACTTCAATATAAAGCCCCAGCAACAGGTCTTTTACCTGATGAAACTGTTGCCAATTGCGCTCATCGCGAAATCCAATTACTTTTTGTATAGTATCGTTAAGATCCATTGAGGTATGTTTTGCATTGTTTAATCCGTTGTCGCGGGACATTCATCCACAGGTAGCAACTTACAATTTTGTGTGCTTCTTAATTTAAAGCGGTAAATATATATTCAGATTGGTGGTAAAGTAACTTGTACAGGTATTATTTCTTTAAGGATGAGTTACCATGGTTACGTCCTTATCCAATCACACAGTGCTCCAGTTGATTATTTGTTAAACTGTTTAACTATTTTCTCCAGGTTAATTCCTTTACCAAGCACTGGTTTAAACAAATCTCCTTCTGATTTAATCCGCGCCAGTGCATTATAAATCGTAAAGTCGCTCATCTTTAAACCTTTTTTTACCTCATGCCAGTGCAACGGCATTGACACTGTCGCACCCGGTTTTGGTCGTAATGAATATGGAGCTGCAACGGTTGCCTGCGCACGGTTTTGCAGGAAATCAATATACATTTTACCCTTTCGGTTTTTCACTATGCGTTCAATGCTTGTAAACGAAGGCAGCTCCTGATGCACAAGAGTGGCAACGATGCGGGCAAATTCCTTGGATTGCTCATAGGTGTATTTAGCTTCCAGCGGTATGTACACATGAATGCCGGTGGAACCGCTGGTTTTAACATACGATACTGCGCCCATGCTTTCTACGATATCTTTGGTAACAAGGGCAGCTTCTATCACCTGGTTAAAGGTGGTATCAGCCGGATCAAGATCAATGATGCACCAGTCAGGAAAATCTTCACTTTGCGCCCTGCTGTGCCAGGGATTCATTTCAATACAACCAAGAGTTGCCATGTACAAAAGACTTGCATCATCCTTTGCCACAAGGTATTTTCTTACGCGGTTATCAGCCTCGCTCTTGTAAATAAAAGTTTCAATCCAATCGGGTGCAGTACCTGTTACATCTTTAAAATAAAAACTCTCTCCGTTTATTCCGTTAGGGTGCCGGTTCATTGACTGGGGACGGTCCTTAAGATAAGGCAGAATATATCGAGCCACCTGGTAGTAATAGTTAAGCATGTCTCGCTTGGTGATCTTTTCTTTGGGCCAGTAAAGCTTACTCAGGTTATTAAATTTTATTTCATGCCCGTTTATCTTCCGCACCTGTGTCTCATCCGTTGGATTAAGCAAGGTCTTTCGGTCCTGCTTACCCACAGGAGTTAGAATGTCAGCAGCCTTAGCTTTAGCTTTGCCTACTGCAGCAGCTGCTTTGGCGGATACCTTTTTTGATCTGGTGGTGCTTACTGCAATTTTGTTGATGTCAACAGGCTTGTCTTTCTTCACGTCTTTTGCTTTTTTGTCTATTCTCATAGCTTCAAATGATGGATGTCGCATAATACCGTCAGTGGTCATCTCCGTGAAACTTACCTCGCACACCAGTTCGGGTTTCAGCCAGGTTACAGAGGCATTGGGCGGGTTTGGCCTGAACCGTGATGGCTTGTTAATGTCAGGCAACTCTGTAAAAGGAGGTGTTTTCACAATGAGTGACTTAAACTGTTTAAGCATCTCACGCTGCATCTTGTCATTAAATCCGGTACCCACCTTTCCTGTATAAATCAACTTGTCTTTATCATAAAAACCCACCAGCAGCGAGCTGAACAACTTCGAAGTGTCATCATTCTTTGTGTATCCACCTATCACCATTTCCTGTCGCTTGTTTGCTTTTATCTTCAGCCATTCTTTGGTGCGAACCCCGGGAGTGTATAAGCTCTCAGCTTTTTTGGCAATCATCCCTTCGAGTCCCATCGTCTTCACGGTTTCAAAAAACTGGATTCCTCCCACATCAAAGGTTTCACTTATCCTGATGATTCCTTCTCCGGTAAGCAACTGTTTTAAAATTTCTCTTCTTTCAATCAGTGGTAACCGCATTAAATTTTTGCCGTTAGCCCACAAGAGGTCAAAGGCATAAAAAACGATCTCTCCATCTGCTTCGCTTCTCCAGTTTTGTAGTGAGGCGAAATTAGATTGTCCCTTCTCATCCAATATTACCACTTCACCATCAATAACAGCTTCAATGTTTAAAGCCCTTAAAGCATCTGTGACCGGATAAAACTTTTCATTAAATGACTTGTCGTTACGCGAACGCAATTCTATTTTATCCTTATTACAAAAGGCAAGCGTTCTATATCCGTCCCACTTAACTTCGTAAAGCCAACCCTGTTCATCAAATGGTTTGTCAACCAACGTTGCAAGCATGGGCTCTATCTTAACCGGAAACCTTGCACGGGTTCCTTTAGTGGTTAATGCTGCTGCCGGGTCTTTTTTTTTAACACTTTTTTTTTTCTGAACAGTTGTGGCATTCACACTAGCTTTTTTTCGCGCGGTGGATGTATTCTCTTTCTTAACTACAACTTTCTCACTGTTAGACTTATAAAAGTTGTTTGTTGTTTTCTCAATCTGTTCCAATGTTTTTTTAGAGATAACTGATTTATCCTTTAAGGTGATATCCTCTGAAGAAATATATTTATCCTTCACCTTAAACAAGAGCCATGCATTTTCACCCCTGCCATGAGTCTTAACAAGTGCATATTCCCCTTTTAGCTTCTTGCCCTGCATGATGAAATGCAACTTACCTGCATGTATTCCTTTCAGCAGTTCACGTTCCTTAGCCTTTTTGTCTTTTGCATCACTGTGAGCCGGTTCATAGAAACCCTCATCCCACACAATCACTGTTCCGGCTCCATATCCGCTAGGAATAATTCCTTCGAAGTTTCGGTAGTCATAAGGATGATCTTCCACCATCATCGCCAATCGCTTCACAGTGGGATCAGTTGAAGGACCTTTGGGTACAGCCCAGCTTTTTAATACCCCCTCCATTTCCAGTCTGAAATCATAATGCAAACGGGAAGCATCATGTTTCTGTATCACAAACCGGAGCTTATCTGTATCGGGTTTTCCACCGGTAGGTTCAGGCGTTTCCTTAAAGTTTCTTATCTCTTTGTATTTGATTAAAGCCATAGCATATCGTTTCTGCTCTATGTGATTTGTATTAACACAATTCTAAAAAATATGTGCCAAAAAAATACTACAGTATGTAAAATAAAAGATATACGTGTCCGCGAATCACCTTGTTTTAATTATCTCAAAAAAAAAGCTGTTCAAATGATTGAACAGCTTTTTGCAATGAAAATGTATGGGGATTGTTATTCAGATTCCTTTCTTTCTGCACCAGCTTCCATCTCTGATTTTAATGCAGCCAGCGCTGAATTATCACCTAGGGTGGATTTCTCCTGGCTTTCCTTTAACTTCTTCACAGCTTTTGCCGTGCTGTCGTTTTCTCTGTCCTTCTCAGCAAATTCTGCATCTTTAGCCGAACGGGCTTTTTCATCATGAACTGCTTTGTGAGACACCAGTATTCGCTTGCTTTCTTTATTGAATTCAAGCACTTTGAAGTCTAACTTCTCTCCTTCT
>JANLUX010000441.1:0-13960 GCA_031363705.1 Bacteroidota bacterium | reverse complement strand
TGGGAGTGTTCCAGATTGTTGCTCAAAACTCCTCTGAAGATTTTTCGTGGGGAGGATCCTTTAATACCACCTCCAAGAAAAAAACTGCAAACATCACTATCAAGCTGGAGTACGAAACAGATTAATAAGTTGTAATGTGTACCTGAGTGTTACAAATGCTTATCTGAAATAATGCTGGTAAATTATTATTCCTGAAAAAATTACCTCTTCCATTCCTTTATCAAAGCATCACAACCACTGCTAATCAGCTGAAAAACTTCTTCAAAATCCTGAACTCCGCCAAACCATGGATCAGGAACTATTGCATTGGATGATGGATGAAGAACATTCAGGAATAAATCTACTTTTTGTTTTGCATTTTCATTCGGTGCCTGCACTATCACATCGCGCATGTTTTCCTCATCCATCACATAAATTTTATCAAACTTTTCAAAGTCATCAACAATAAATTTACGTGCAATTATGTTCGACACCTCCACACCATTTTTACTTGCAATAGCAATCGCTCTCTTATCAGGTGTTTCACCTGCCTGCCATCCTCCAGTTCCGGCTGAATCAACTTCAATATCTATCGATTGTTCTTTCAGCTTATGCCGCATAATCCCTTCCGCCAATGGCGACCGGCAAATATTTCCGAGACATACAAATAGAATTTTCATTGATTGATTACAATAAAAACAGAAGAACGAATTTGAAAGAGATAATTATTAATAGAAGAAGGTGTTGTCTGCACTAACCGTTTTATTCGCTCTAAAAATCCTCGTCCAGCTTAAATGCCTGGTCAGCCACCTTGGTACCTACACCACTCTTCTTATATTCAGAAACACGTTTCTCAAAGAAATTAGTTTTGCCTTCCAGCGAAATCATTTCCATAAAATCAAACGGGTTTTGTGAGTTATAATATTTTGGTACACCCAATGCAACCAGCAAACGGTCAGCAACAAATTCAATATACTGACACATCAGCTTTGAATTCATACCGATAAGGTTAACAGGCAACGCATCAGTTACAAATTCCTGCTCTATGGTAACAGCACTCGTTATCATATCATAAACCGCTTGCTGGCTAAGTTTGTTATTCAACATGCTGAATAATAAACAGGCAAAATCACAATGCAATCCCTCATCACGGCTGATAAATTCGTTAGAAGTAGCAAGTCCAGGCATCAGTCCGCGTTTCTTCAGCCAGAAGATAGAACAAAAACTTCCTGAAAAGAAAATCCCTTCCACTGCTGCAAAAGCAACCAGGCGTTCAGCAAAGTTTCCATTGTCAATCCAGCGCAGCGCCCAGTCCGCCTTTTTCTTAACGCATGGAACGGTTTCAATCGCATTAAACAAACGGTGTTTCTCCACCGGATCTTTTACATAAGTATCTATTAATAAAGAGTACATCTCCGAATGGATGTTCTCAATCATAATCTGGAAACCATAAAAGCAGCGCGCTTCGGGCAACTGCACTGCGCTCATCATGTTCACAGCTAAGTTCTCATTCACAATGCCATCACTCGCTGCAAAAAATGCAAGCACATGTGTGATAAAATGTTTTTCGCCTTTGCTCAGCTTGTCCCAGTCTTTCTGATCAGCGGAAAGATCAACCTCTTCTGCCGTCCAAAAACTGTTTTCTGCTTTTTTATACATCTCCCATATTTTATCATGCTTAATTGGGAATAGTACAAAACGATCTTTGTTTTCTTCTAATAAAATTTCTTTTTTCATTTTTATTGATTGCTTTATTGTTGAATTACTTTATTGTTAAATTGTTTTATTGCTGTATTGCTAATCAACAATTTAGCAATTTAACAATTGAACAATCTTGGAAAGACAAATCAATATAAACGTAACGAACATCCCAAGTAGTATTTTTAAACATGCAGGGTTAGTTATAAACAAAAAAGCGGTGTGTAAAATTTTATTGAAATAAAAATTTGGGAATGAGAAAAAGATTGATAAAGAGAAGATAAGTTTGATTGTAATTATAGAGCATTTAATTAAATTTGAACAGAATAATATTATGAAAAAGAAAACTTTGGTAGAAACATTTGCGCGGCTGCCTGACGAATTTCAGTTAGATGAGTTAATTGAACAATTAATTGTACTTGAAAAGATTGAAAAAGGCAGGGCTGATGGAAGAGAAGGAAAAGTATTAACCGATGAGGAAGCAAAACAAAGACTTTCTAAATGGTTAAAATAATATGGTCATTTTTCGCGCTCGACAACATTGAAGAAATTGTAGAATTTATATCTAAAGATTCTGTGAGATATGCCGAAAGAACCGCAGAAAAAATTTATTCTCGTATTCAGGTTTTAAAACAATATCCATTAAGTGGCAGAGTAGTTCCAGAGAAATCAGATGAAAAAGTCCGTGAACTGATAGAAGGAAATTACAGAATAATATATGAGATTATTACTGAAGATGAAATTCTAATTCTAACAATCCATCACAGTTCAAAATATTTGTGATTATTACTTGTTGATTACCTCTGCAACTTCTTCCAGTTCCTTATACCACTCTTCGCCATATTTACGCGTAAGCGATTCTTTTAAGAAACGATAAACAGGAACCTGCAGCGAAGAACCTAACTTGCAGGCAGGCGCGCAATTTTTCCAATACTCATAATTTACTGCATCATAATTTTTATACTTCGTAATTCTTACAGGATATAAATGACATGACACTGGTTTACGGAAATTTGTTTTCCCCTCGTGATATGCTTTTTCGATGGAACATTTTGCTATTCCATTTTCAAAAATGGTATAAGCACATTCCTGTCCTTCAGCAACCAGCGGTGTTACCCAATCACCATCACCGTCAATTAAATACAAACCTTGTTCTTCAATTGCTTTGCGACCTTTTTCGGGTAGCATATCACGCACGATCGGATAAACTTTTTTCATTTCCTTCAATTCGTGCTTTTCCAAAGGGGCTCCGCTTTCGCCTTCCACACAACAAGCACCTTTACAACGGGTGAGGTCGCAAACAAATTTTTTCTCAAGCAAATCTTCTGAAACCACAGTGTTTTTAATAGCAATCATATTACAAAGATGCATACTAATTAACGAATCTTATACGTATGACACGAATATACCTCTTAGAGAAATTCGTAATATTCGTAATCCAATCGTTAATTGCTATGCAGGAAAAATTACTTTTGACCGCATGAATAACCAGGTTGTTATTTCAGTAAATGATCTTCACAAAAAGTATAATTCATTTCATGCTGTGAAAGGAATTTCTTTTGAAGTATTTGAAGGAGAAATTTTTGGATTGCTTGGGCCAAATGGAGCTGGTAAAACTACAACGCTTGAAATTATTGAAACCCTGCGTGAAAAAACTTCAGGTAACGTAACCGTTGCAGGTATGAATATTGAAAACCATGCAAATGAAATCAAACAAATCATTGGTGTTCAGTTGCAGGCTGCAGGTTATTATCCAAGCTTAACTTTAACAGAACTCATTCAATTATTTTCTGGTCTCTATAATATTGATGTGGATGCAATGGAAATGCTTAAGCTGGTTGGATTGGAAGACAAAGCAAAAGCCAAGTATAAAGAATTAAGTGGCGGACAAAAGCAACGCTTTTCTATCACCACAACACTTATTAATAAACCGCGGATTGTTTTTTTGGATGAACCAACTACAGGTCTTGATCCACAGGCCCGCAGAAATTTATGGGACTTAATCCGTGATATAAGAAGCAAGGGAACCACTGTAGTGATCACCACTCATTATATGGATGAAGCAGAAGAGCTTTGCGACCGTGTTGCTGTGATTGAATCAGGAAAAATTATTGCCCTTAACACTCCTGATGTATTGATTGATGAATTAATTGCTTCAGGTTTTGAAAGAAAAAAAGAAGTGAAAAAAGCAAATCTTGAAGATGTGTTTTTACATTTGACAGGACATGAATGGAAAGACGAGTAGCATACCAATTAACGAATCAAATACGAATGATACGAATCATCAATTGCATATTTCTTATACTAAGTCACCTTTTAAAATGCTTCTAATTAGTTATTCGTATCATTCGTTACAATTCGTTAATTAGTATCCCATGAAATACTCTCAACTCCGTGCCATGATTGCAATAGCAAAAGCGAGTTTTCGCAGCATGACGCGAAGCCCATCAGCTGTGGTATTCACACTTTTATTTCCGCTCATCTTTATTGTAGTGTTTGGATTTATTGGAGGCGGAAGTTTGAATCTTGATGTTGCTGTTTCAAAAAACTGTGACAGGAAAAACCCGATTTATTACCAGGCGCATTTTATTCCGAGTATCGGATTGATTGAGGACATGTCTGAAGCCGATCAGTTAATTGCTTTGCAAAAAGGAAAGATTGATGCGATACTAAAGATCACAAAAGTAAACAGGGATAGTGCTGAACATTTTCGGGTAACGCTGCAAACTTCGGAGGCTTCACAGGAAAAAGGTGTGATTGTAAAATCCATTATGGAGCATTTAGTGGATAAAGCAAATATCGAAGCTGCGGGAATAAAGCAACCGATGGCAGAGTTACATCAAACAACTGTTAAAGGTCGCGAATACAAAACCATTGATTTTATTTTACCGGGTCAGTTAGGATTTTCATTGTTAAGCTCAGGAGTTTTCGGCACTGCATTCGTGTTTTTTAATCTAAGACAAACACTGGTTATTAAACGGTTTTTTGCAACTCCTATTCGCAAACCATATATTGTGATAGGTGAAGCAATCAGCAGGCTTATCTTCTCTTTATTAGGTTCAATTTTTCTGCTTGCAATCGGGCATTATGCCTTTGGCTTTACACTCGTTCACGGGCTAAGCACTGCACTGATGATGATATTTCTTTCAGCATTAGGATTAATTGTGTTTATGGGATTTGGATTTGTGGTTTCAGGCATTGCAAAAAGTGAAAGCACCATTCCTCCCTTAGCAAACATTATAACACTGCCACAATTTCTTTTATCCGGAACTTTTTTTGGTATTGAAGCATTTCCAACATGGCTTCAACCTGTTTGCAAAATTTTACCGCTTACATACCTTAATGATGCAATGCGAAAAGTTGCGTTTGAAGGTGCATCATTGATTGATATTTCCCGTCAGCTTGGTATTATTTCAATCTGGGGAATTATTATCTATGCATTAGCTGTAAAATTTTTCAGGTGGGAATGAGAAAAAGTTTAAAGTTTAAGGTTCAAAGTTTAAAGTTGCTGACGCTATTTGAAAATTTCAGTAATCAAAATAATTATTATTTAAAAATGTCGTTATGTCAGAAGTTTTCGGTTGGCACGATTTCGGAGTAGGGAAATCAAAATCAATGATTTCACAGATTGAATTATTTAACAAACAAAACACAACGAACAAAAACTTTAAACTTTGAACCTTAAACTCTAAACTCCACTATGGCACCCATTTATTTAATTTCCATTGCGTTTATGCTCATAGGCTGGTTAGTGAGCATGCAACTTAAACGCAAATTTGCAAAGTATTCACAAACTCCTATCAGCTCCGGTTTAAGCGGACAACAGGTTGCTGAAAAAATGTTGCTTGATAATGGCATTCGTGATGTAAAAGTAATTTCAGTGGAAGGTCGTTTAACGGATCATTATAATCCATTGGATAAAACTGTAAACCTCAGCCATGATGTTTTTTATGGACGTAATGCTGCAGCCACAGCAGTTGCTGCCCATGAATGTGGTCATGCAGTGCAACATGCAAGGGCATATAGTATGTTGCAACTTCGTTCAGCTTTAGTTCCGGTGGTAAGTTTTACATCGCAGTGGGTTCATTGGGTATTGCTTGCAGGAATTATTTTAGCACAATCATTCCCTCAACTATTGCTTGTAGGAATTGTGTTGTTTGCAGCCACAACTTTATTCAGTGTAATTACTTTACCTGTGGAATTTGATGCAAGCCGCAGAGCTTTGGTGTGGTTAGAGAGCAGCCGTGTGGTAAACAGTCAGGAACACACACAGGCAAAAGATGCATTGTGGTGGGCAGCAATGACCTATGTAGTTGCAGCACTTTCTGCAATAGCAACACTTATGTATTATGTGATGATATATATGGGTGGAAGAAGAAATTAAAAAGCAATAAAAACTTATTTTTGAAAAGCCCGGTTAACATAGCCGGGTTTTTTATTTGTGTGATTAAATCTACTTAAACAATAGTCATGTCATCTTAAATCTGGTAAGACATAAAATTTTTTTTACAGAAATATTTTGTGACTTATCATCTAATTACCATCAAAAAAAGTTTGTAGTTACTCTTCCTTTAACATTTTTTTTATCTAAAACAAAAAAATATTTTTAAATAATTATACACCGGCTTTTTGTTCAAAAGTAAAGGTCTTTGTTAAAAATTATCCCTTGCTTGTACGCTTATCTTTATCTTGATTTGCAGTCTGCTTGGCGCAAGTACTCTTAGTACATAAACCTGCGAAAGCTGCACTCTAAAATTTATTGTAAAATAAAAATTTACAAAGCTTATGTGCTTTGCCGGAAATCGTCACCTTTAAAAAACACGTTTGATAAAAAGCAAATATTATCCGATAAGTTAAGCAATAGATTACTGAACTATTAAGTTTATATAAATAAGAACCCGACAACTATAAAAATATTAACACTTTTAAATCCTAAAAACCATGATAGTAATAAAGCGCGATGGAAAAAAAGAAGCTGTAAAATTTGATAAGATAACAGCACGTATTCAAAAACTTTGCTATGGACTCTCACCTGAGCATTTAAGCGCAATAACAGTTGCACAGCGGGTTATAGAAGGAGTGTATGATGGCGTAACTACCGTGGAATTAGACAACCTTGCTGCTGAAACTGCTGCATCACTCACCACCCGACACCCTGATTTTGCATTGCTTGCATCACGCATTGCCATCAGCAACCTGCATAAGAACACCAAGAAATCGTTCAGCGAAACAATGCGCGATCTTCATAAATATATTGATCCGAAAACAGGCAAAGAAGCTTCATTAATTGCTGAAGATGTGATGGCAATCATTGAAAACAATGCTGACTTGCTTGACTCTACCATTATTTACGACCGTGATTTTGGTTATGATTATTTTGGATTTAAGACATTGGAAAAATCTTATTTGCTGAAAATTAACGGCAAAGTGGTGGAGCGCCCGCAACACATGTTGATGCGCGTATCTGTTGGTATTCATAAAGAAGATATTGATTCAGTTATTGAAACTTATAACTTAATGAGTGAGCGATGGTTTACACATGCAACTCCTACTTTGTTCAATGCCGGCACTCCAAAGCCACAGCTTTCATCCTGTTTTTTATTAACGATGCAGAATGACAGCATTGATGGAATTTATAATACACTAAAACAATGTGCACAGATTTCACAGTCAGCCGGTGGAATCGGATTAAGCATCCATAACATTCGTGCAACGGGTTCTTATATAAGAGGAACAAATGGCACCAGCAATGGAATTGTTCCAATGTTGAAAGTGTTTAATGACACTGCCCGCTATGTTGATCAAGGCGGAGGAAAACGTAAAGGATCTTTTGCAGTTTACCTGGAGCCATGGCATGCCGATATTTTTGAGTTTCTGGATTTAAAGAAAAATCATGGTAAAGAAGAATTGCGTGCCCGTGATTTATTCTTTGCGCTTTGGGTGCCTGATTTATTTATGAAACGTGTGAAGGAAGAAGGACAATGGAGCCTATTCTGTCCCAATGAAGCACCGGGTTTAGCGGATTGCTATGGAATGGAATTCGAACTGCTTTACTCAAAGTATGAAGACGAAGGCCGTGCACGTAAAACCATTCCTGCACGCGAATTGTGGACTGCTATTCTTGAATCACAAATTGAAACCGGTACTCCTTACATACTCTATAAAGATGCATGCAACGAAAAGAGTAACCAGAAAAATTTAGGAACTATTAAAAGCTCTAACCTCTGCACCGAGATAGTGGAATACACTGCAGCAGATGAAGTAGCTGTTTGTAATCTTGCATCATTGGCATTACCACGTTTTGTAATCAACGGAAAGTTTGACCACAAAAAATTATTTGACATAACTTATGTTGTTACCAAAAATCTTAACAAGGTAATAGATGTTAATTATTACCCGATTGAAGAAGCCCGCAACAGCAACATGCGTCATCGTCCGATTGGATTAGGTGTGCAGGGACTGGCTGATGCATTTATTCTTTTACGTTATCCTTTTGAGAGCGAAGAAGCGCGCACACTTAACCGTGAAATTTTTGAAACTATTTATTATGCAGCACTCACTGCTTCCAAAGATCTTGCAATAGAAAATGGCGCTTATGAAACTTTTAAAGGTTCGCCACTTTCAAAAGGTATATTTCAATTTGACATGTGGAATGTAACACCTACTGACCGCTGGGAGTGGGATGTGCTTCGCGAAGAAATAATGAAACACGGAGTACGCAATTCTTTATTGGTTGCCCCAATGCCAACTGCGTCCACCTCACAAATACTTGGTAACAATGAATGTTTTGAACCCTATACATCCAACATTTATAACCGCAGGGTTTTATCCGGTGAGTTTGCCGTGGTAAACAAACATCTGTTAATGGATCTGGTGAAACTTGGTTTGTGGAATGGCGATATGAAAAATAAAATTCTTGGTGCAAACGGATCCGTACAAAGCATACCTGAAATACCTCAGGAAATAAAAGAACTTTATAAAACAGTTTGGGAGATAAAGCAACGTGCACTTATTGACATGGCTGCTGACCGTGGTGCATATATCTGCCAAAGCCAAAGCTTAAATCTGTTTATTGCTGATGCAAATTTTGCCAAGCTCACTTCTATGCATTTCTATGCCTGGGAAAAAGGTTTGAAAACCGGAATGTATTATCTGCGCACAAAATCTGCAGCCAATGCTATTCAGTTTACAGTTGAAAAGCATTTTGAAAGTATGCCTGCTGCTGAACTGGTAACCGCCACATCCACTACTGTAACTCCGGAAAATTCGGTATCAAATTTAAATCCCGAAATAGCAATGAGCGAAATTTCATGTTCATTGGATAATCCAGATGATTGCCTGGCTTGCGGAAGTTAAATTGCTTTTTCAAAGAGCAAGTAGTTGGTGTTTTTGCAGCCAGCTGACTTGTTATAAGTTAATCTTTTAGGTAACAAACTGGTGCATCTAAAAAATAATTTATCCTTAAGGATGAATTACCATTAACTGGTCTTTGTTTTTTATTACTTGTATAGTTGGATGGTTGCTGAAAAAATTACATGCTATAACAATATACACTGTTAAATCACTTTAATAATACAGGATAATTATAACTTAATCTCCTCTCCCTGCTTATTCAAAAAATGAAATTCCATCAGGTGATAAGCGGAGATAGGTTCAATCTTAATCCATTTCTTATAGGTCTTAAACCATTTCCACTGCCGTGATTTCAATATTCCTCCTTTCTTAAAATAAGCTTCAAGATAGGGATGTACCTGCAAGGTGAGTGATTGTTCATTTTGTTCGCGGCAGAGATAGCGGATGTTGTTTTCAATATCATCAACCAGCAACATGCTTGCTTTTATTTCACCTGTTCCATCACATGCAGGACATTTTTCAACAGTGATAATATCTGTAACAGGACGAACGCGTTCACGAGTAATCTGCACCAAGCCGAATTTGCTCGGAGGAAGTATGGTATGGCGTGCACGGTCTGATTTCATTTCCTCACGAAGTACATCAAACAGATCTTTGCGATGAACAGTATTATACATGTCAATAAAATCAATCACAATAATTCCACCCATATCGCGTAGCCGCAGCTGCCGTGCAATTTCTTTGGCAGCCATCAGGTTAACCTGCAAAGCATTCTGCCCTTGTGTATCTCCTCCACCCTTCATTCGTCCGCCACTGTTCACATCAATCACATGCATGGCTTCGGTGTGTTCAATAATGAGGTAAGTACCACCCTGCATGGTTACTGTTTTACCAAACAATGTTTTTATTTGTTTGTCAACACCTAGTGCCTCAAAAATGGGGATCTTGTTTTTATAAAGCTTTACAATTTCCACCTGCTCGGGTGCAACTCCTCTTATATAACCACGAATTTCCTCATACATGCGCTGATCATTAACATGTATGCTGTTAAAATTCGGATTCAGTAAATCACGAAGAATGGTGGAAGTGCGGTCCATTTCTCCTAATAACTTAGCAGGTGGCTGGGCAGTTTTTAATTGCTCGTGCATGGTTGTCCAGCGCTGCACCAGGTCTTGTATGTCTTTATCTAAATCCGCCACTTTTTTTCCCTCTGCTACAGTGCGGATGATGATTCCAAAATTTCGGGGCTTGATGCTTATCGCAAGTCGTTTAAGTCTTGTTCGTTCAGCAGCACTCTTAATTTTTGAAGAAACAGTTACAACATCTGAAAAAGGCATTAACACAACAAAGCGTCCGGGCAAACTAATCTCTGTAGTTATTCTCGGTCCTTTTGAAGATATAGGTTCTTTAACAATCTGTACAGGTATATGAATATTGGCAGAAACTATCTGAGAAATTTTTCCACTCTTATTAATATCAGGTTCAGTAGTAAAATTAGTGAGCAAAGGATCCAGCTGACGACCACTGGTGGTCATCTTCATATACTTAAACAGGCTTTGCACCTGCGGCCCTAAATCAAGATAGTGGAGGAAAGCATCTTTCTCATAACCTATCTCCACAAAAGCAGCATTAAGTGTAGGCATGAGCTTCTTCACTCTGCCAAGGTAAATATCCCCGACAGAGAAATGGTGCTCTTTCTTCTCCTTATTTAACTCTACCAATCGCTTATCTTCCAATAAAGCAATTGTCACTTCAGTGGTTGAAGAGTCAATAATTAATTCGCTGTTCAATCTATAACAGTAATTAAAAGTAAATGAATGAAAAAATTATTCTACGCTTTAAGTTGATACACAGCAACCCGTTATGAAAAACAGGCTGTCATGTACATTACTTTGCTAAGCGCTTAATTAAAAAAGCAGATTACTTTTTCTTTTTATGACGATTTTTACGAAGACGTTTCTTGCGTTTGTGGGTCGCCATTTTATGTCTTTTACGTTTCTTTCCGCTTGGCATGATTTAAATTTTTATTGATTAATATTTTTTATTGAATAATGTCAACTTGCTTTGTTTGTAACTGAACTTTTTTTCAAATCTTCCAATAACTTCGATACCTGTTGCACCATCTCGTAATTGTCAGCATTGCTTTTATATAATTCAAGCGCTTTAATTGCATTGGCAGTATCACCCATCTGCAAATAAGTTTGTCCTTTGTAAATATATGCTTCCGAGCGTTTCGGATTGATTGCAATCACTTTATCAAACCGTTCAATAGCTTTTGCATATTGTGTTGATTTCAGCGAAAGCAAACCGAGATTAAACTGCGCCATTTCATGATTTGGATTTATAGTAACCACTTCACGCAACATCATAATCCCTTTCATCGGTTCTGCAGTGCCTTCAGCGAAGCAAACACCTAAATCTGTTTTTGCATCAAGGTTTGCAGGATTTTTCTCCAGCACTTTCTCATAATTTACAATTGCCTGCTGAACCATATATGCTCTCAATGCTGTATCACCTGCAATTTTATATGCATCGAAATACCTGTAAGCAGCATCCAGATAATTTTTCTCCGCTGGCACTTTCTCCGCTTTCTTTTCGAAATAATAAGCTGCAACAGCAGGGATATTTGCATTGTCCCATGCCTTGCCCAGCGAATCATAAAGAGGGATGGAATCCGGATGAGCACTCAACCTTATTTCAAGAGCGGTAAGCTTTCCTTTTCTTTCCTCATCGAGAGAGTTTTTTGCTGTTTTAATCAGACTCTCATAATCGAACTTTGAAGCAGTTAATTGGGTGTCAGCAGCAGGTTTTGACTTAACATTTACCTGTGATGGTGCAAGAAATAACCCTACAGCAAGCACAAGCGCAGCCACCACCAAAGTTATCCGCAAGCCACGTCCGCTCATTATTGTTTGGCAGCAGGCTGCTTTTTACTGTGTGCACTTTTCACCCTGTCAGTGAAAGTTTTGGCAGGCTTAAATGCCGGTATATAATGTTCAGGAATAATTATAGTAGTGTTTTTGGTAATGATACGACCTGTTTTTTCTGCACGTCTCTTCACTATGAAGCTTCCGAATCCTCTTAAATACACATTGTCATCATTGATAAGTGCATGGCGAATCACTTTCATCATTGATTCTACCGTATTTTGAACCTGCACCTTCTCAATTCCTGTTTTTGTCGAAACCTCATTCACTAATTCCGCTTTGGTCATTGCTTTATTTATTTTTAATTTTTGGGGACGCAAAGATAGATTTTAAACGCTATCCACAAAATTAAAACCTTACTTTTGAGCGCATTACGGGAAATAATTAAGTGATCAGGGAGTTGGAGACAAATTTCTGACCCGATTCACCTCCTCACAACTCCCTCTTAACAATGAATTTTACTACTACTCTCCTTTCTTGGTACGGGCAAAATAAGCGCAATCTACCATGGCGTCATACTCAGGATCCCTATAAAATCTGGCTTTCAGAGATCATTCTTCAGCAAACCCGCGTGGAGCAGGGAATGCCTTATTATTATCGTTTTATTGAAAGGTTTCCAGATTTAAAATCACTTGCTTCCGCAAATGAAAATGAAGTGCTTAAGCTTTGGCAGGGATTAGGTTATTACAGCCGGGCAAGAAATCTGCTTCATGCAGCTCGGCAAATGATGGAAAGGTTTGATGGATTTCCAAGAACTTATGAGGCACTTTTATCACTCAAAGGAATTGGAGATTATACGGCTTCTGCAATTTCTTCCATCGCATTTAATGAACCGCATGCTGTGGTGGATGGAAATGTGTATCGCTTTCTCGCAAGATATTTTGGAATAAAAACTCCAATTGATTCCACACTTGGAAAAAAAGAATTTAAATCACTTGGTCAGGAATTGATTGATAAGAAGCAACCGGGAATATTTAACCAGGCAGTAATGGAATTTGGAGCAATGCATTGCAAACCTTCAAATCCGCTATGTGAAACATGTCCTTTTAACCAAACCTGTTATGCATTAGTTAATGATTGTATTGAACAACTTCCTGTAAAAGAAAAAATTACCAAAGTGCGAACCCGGTATTTTCATTATTTAATTTTTCATTTTAATGATAAAGTTTTTATCCGCCAGAGAATAGAAAAAGATATCTGGAAAGGGTTGTTTGAATTTCCGTTGATTGAATCGTTGAAGAAACAAAATGTAAATGCATTAATGAAAAGTAAAATTTTTAATGAGATTGTTCAGCAATCAAAGATTGAATTTATGAATCAAAGTGAAATTTATAAGCACCAGCTTACCCACCAGTTATTGGTTACGAAATTTTATCATTTTGAAATAAAAAAAATAAAGTCTTCTTTTCTTGAAAAGGAATGTTTGATAGTTAATCATGAAAACATTGAAGAGTTTGCAATGCCGCAATTGATAGTGAAGTATCTCCCAAATGGTGAACTTAAGCTGACATAAAAAATCGTGATTTTTTCATTTTGAAAACCGGCTGCTTATTTTTTTTAGATCTTGATCGTCATATTAAACAATGCTGAAAGAAAAAACCCTTCCTTGAAAGTCAAAGAAGGGTTTTTCAAACTTTAATAAGATTTTAATTCTTTACAATTCTCTTTACAGTTTTTGCGTCTCCCACATTTATTTCAACCATGTAAACTCCGGTTGAAAGATCTTTGCAATCAAAAGTTAATTTGTTTAATCCTTCTGATAGATTTCTATTTATCACATCCTTCACTTTTACACCAAGCGTATTGTAGATCACAATTTTTGCGTTCTCTGCTGTCATCAAAGTGATTGATATTTCAAATTTTGAATTGAAAGGATTAGGTGCAATAGAAATATCATTGCTTTCATTTATTGCCTCATCCTGCACAGCCATTACGCTATTGACAATTCCCCTTTCAGCATCACTCATAGTTATATCCGATCCTGTTCTCCACATAGTAGATGA
>JANLUX010000406.1:0-23454 GCA_031363705.1 Bacteroidota bacterium | reverse complement strand
CATTAAAAACACTGACATGATAGTTAAACTATGCATTGTCCGTGCTGTTACTTTGTCGACAATTGTTCTTGTAGAATTCACCGGGCTAAAATTATAAATATCCGGCTATGTTATTTTACTTTATTTATCTCTGCTTCAAGACGTGCTTTTGACAAATTAATGTATCCGGCTTCGAATACATATTTCTGTCCCTCACTGAGGCAGTACTTTAAAAATGCTTTCACAATGGGGTTTGTGGTTTTTCCCTTTGTTACAAAATATAAATCACGGGCTGGAGGAGATGGATATTTTCCTGTTGAAATGGCATTAATCAGATCATGAACCGTATCATAAAAATTTTCATCAGCATCAATAACTCCGTTCTTATTCAAATCCAAAGGCAACACACGTACACCATTGGTTTGCCGATTGGTTTTTGCATCATATACATACACTATGTTATTATATCCGATTGCCACAGGATCTTTTTTAACAGCAGTAGCAACACCGGGATCGCCAAACACTCCAACACCTAATAAATCTTCCTGCTTTTTACCAAGATATTTAGCCCAGGTTTCACCTGCACCTGATGCATCAGAACGGGTGTAAACGTGTATAGGTGCTCCTGACTTAATTCCTGTTGCCTGTCCCCATGTTTTTGCACGACCTGTAGCCCATAAATTAATTAACCCTTCGCGTTTTATTCCTTTCTTTAAAAGCTCATTTAATGCAGGATGTAAGGCACTTATTGTAGGTATTACTGCATCTTTTGAAACAGCAATAGCATACGCGCCTTTTTTTGTTTCTTCAGGATTGATATCCCTTGATATCATTCCAATATCTGCTGCTCCTGTCAATGCATCTGTCATTCCTTTACCGGCACCACCAGCTGAAATATCAATCTTAACTCCCGGATTCAGTTTTTTGAATTCTTCAGCCCATCTCACTGTAAGGGGGTAAAGCGCAAAGGCTCCTGATATGGTGATGTTTCCTTTTAATCCTGTTTGAGCGTTTACATTATGTCTTAATGATGAAAGAAGAATAATGACTGAGATAAAAATTGTTGTTTTATTTTTCATGATAATAATTATTGAATTTTATTTTTTGAATTGTTTTTTAAAAACCCACTTGTAACTGAACACCGATGATATCATTATTAATTGTTTTACCTGATTCATTTCGGCTGGTATAGTTCACCTGCAGCTTTGCCCAGTCATTGAAATAATAATTTACGCCACTAAGAATATTAAGCGTGGCATTAGCAGGTTTGTGTATATCTGGATCGTATGCATCCCATCTGCCAACCACCTGAATTTTCTTTGGAATCAGATAGCATGCAATCTGTGCATACCATCCTTCCCTTTTTGTGTCAATGTATGAATACTCTGTTTTATCGTTAATAAAATCACCATCTTCTCCATGTATATATTCTCCTTTGACAGAAATAAATTTATAAACATAGCTTAATTCTCCTGCAATGCGAGTCCTGATATTATTTCTTCCAACAGTAGAACCGACTGGTATAGTTCCGATTTTACTAAAACCATTATAATAAGCAGCACCGATATCAAGTCCTTTAATAGGATGCAAAATTAACCGTGCACCAAAATCTTTAGCTTCATTATTATCAGACACATTGATACCTGCACCCTGGAAACCTCCTATATAATAATCTATGATCGCATGCTCCTTTATTTTTAACAGACTACCGAAAGCCATCACACCAATGTCCCTTCCGTTATGATTGCCAAGCAAATCCCTGTTTCTTGCAACAAGTGCTTCAACCACCTGAGCACGTTCTATTACCTCCATCAGATCAGAAGCTGTGTTATTTTCCATTGATAAAGGAATCTTAAACTGACCAGCTTGAATTTTGAAGAAGTCATACGGTTTAAATGTCGCAATAGCATCCAGTATTTTTGAAGTTCCAGCCATATCCACCTGTAAACGGTATTCCCAGGTAGGGGTTACGTTTCCACGGAAATTTAATCGTGCCCTTCTGATATCCATTGCATCAGCTTTTCCTGCTTCCTGGAAGCTTTGAAAACGTGACTGTATGTAACCGCTGATATTAATGGATCTTCGTGCATTAATAGCAAAAGATTTTTGATTCTCTTTGGAATTCTGTGCCTTTAAGGCAGCTTCTGCACGAAGCGAATCAGCATCTTCCTGCTTAATTATGTTTTTATTAATGAGCAGATTCAGCACATCCTCATTGGTCTGTGCTTTAATAGAAGCACTTCCTGCAATTAAGAATAAGAAAAGAATGTAGTGTAGTTTTTTCATTTTATATATCTATTAAGTTTATAATGTCTATCGAATTAGTAGAATAATTGGACAAATATATAACATCATTCAGGTTTTGTCAAGTTTTATTTTTTATTTCCTTTGGATTTCTTTAAACGTTGCTCCCGTTTAATCACATCTGCCAGCGTTACATTAGTAAGGATATTGGTGGTGGCATCCCTTACCTCATTAACAACATTGCGTAAACCGCAGGTTGCCTCATTTTCGCATTCAGCACAGCGCTCATAATATTTATCCGAAACACATGCTATTAGTGAGATAGGTCCGTCTATTAAGCGTATAATAAATCCCAGGTTTACTTCATCAGCACTTTGCTGTAGATTATATCCTCCGAACTTACCTTTTTTACTTTTTAATATGCCGGCTCTTTTTAATTCCAGTAATATCGCTTCCAAAAACTTTTTAGGAATATTATGTGCTGCTGATATTTCAGAGATCAGGATTGGATTGATGTCAGATTGTTTGGCTATATACTCTAATGCTTTTAATGCATACTTCGCTTTTTTGGATAACATAATGTTTTAACGTATATAGAACTAGTAGGGTTACAAAGATAAATTAATAATTGAATTAGTATTCAGTATTAAAATCTTCCTCCAATATCGAATAACCATAATTATCAACCCATTCTCCTCTTATTGGAAGTATCTTCCTCTTCATTCCTTCTCTTCTAAATCCTGTTTTCTCCAATACTTTTATGGAAGCTGAATTTCCAGTTGCACAACCCGCTTCAATCCTATGTAATTTTAATTCAGTAAAAACATAACTCAGAATTCTTTTTACGGCTTCGGTGGCATAGCCCTGGTTCCAGTGTTTAGAATGAATTTTATACCAGATTTCAGCACTGCTATAACCAGGTTTACCAATTTTAATTCCAATTAATCCAATAAAATCCGGTTTGTTATTTTCTAAATAGAATACATATTGCTTCCGCGGAAATTCATTTTGCCTTGCTATCCACCCATCAATAATAGTTTTGGTTTTCCCGAGGGAGTCTGGAATTCCTAAGGTATTATATTGATCTGTTTCAGGGAGTGAATGCAGTTCGTGAATATTATTTAAATCGCTTAATATCAGTTCTCTGAATTTTAATCTTGCGGTTTGCAATTCCATGTAAAATATTTTCAGATTAAAATTTCTTTAAACGTTTGTATCAAACCTCAAACTTAACTTACAGTGGTTTTTTTCCTTTAATAGTAGCCGCAGTCATGTGTTCAAAGTAATTGATAACCTGTGCATCAATTTCAATTATACCAAATTCTTTTAACCATCTTGCAACTGTACTTAATCGCTGTGGGTTATCGTAAGCAGGGCTGAACATATCAAACGTATCAAGTATCACCCATTCATTTAACTCTTTACCATCAAGCTGCTCCGGTATGGTATTATTAATATCGCAAACAGGAATAAAACGGTTTATTACACTCAATCCAATCCGGTTGTTAAACTTATATAGCTTCATCATCCAGCTTACATTTTTCCGGATGAGATTTAATAGTTTCTGATGATCCATATTTTTCAGCAATGGACGTAAGAGATATTTTGCATTTATTTTTGAGTACCATCCTTTGACTGGATAGAAATCAATCACAATCTCGCCACCAGGCTTAACCATTTCTACAAGGCATTGAACTGATTTTTTAAAATCACTTGTATGTTGCAACACCCCGAAACAAAATACTTTTTCAAAATTTTCTTTCGCAAATGGAAGATCATAAATGCTTGCCTGGAAAACCTTCAGCCTTTCATGCGGACCGTTATTACGATAATTAGCTTCTGTTGCATTGGAATAATCCACTGCATACAGATTGGCTTTGGTATTTTTCAAAACCACCTGGCTGAACCGGCCTGCACCGCATCCAACTTCTAAAATATTTTCGTTTTGTAAATCTTCACTCCAACGCGTTTCAGCAAAAAATCTCTTCATCGAAATTTCTATTCCGCTGAATTTATCTATCTGCGTCCGGTCAAAAAGATTCCATTCAAAACCAAAATTACTGGTGTAATTATCTTCTGCAGCAATCAGGTTAACGCCATTGCGTAAAGGAAAAATAATTTTATTATCGCTGGTAACTAATCCTTCTGGTGATTCAAAAAGTTTTTCTTTTGTGAAGGGATTAATAATAGTTACCAAAGGGAAATGTTTTGTAGTTTATATTCTGAATGATCACCGGAATTAACTACAATAATATTTATTTTAGAAATAAATCTGTGATTGGTAAGTGATAACTATCGTAAATCAACTACTTCAACCCCCGGATACTTTGCCTTATTAAAAGCGAACATGTCATCAGTGATTGTTGCATTAGGCGTAAATTTTACGATTGAGTAGGTATAAATATTTCCGTTCTTGTCATAAACACGTGCAGTCTGCACATATTTATCTTTTTTATTAATCTCTAACTGAATCTTGAAATAATTCTTCTTTGCATCATCAGGAAATAATTCAATCAGATGATGATTTTTTTTATCAGCGAGGTATTTCTGTTTGTATCCATTCTCGTACATAGTGAAAATATTTGTTGGAGAAATGGCATCGCTGCTTGTTTTTGCTTCGCTGATCTGCACTTCGTTTGATTCTTTCAGATAAGTCCACATTAATTTCCCGTCACTCATCACCACCTGATCAGCCATCGTGAGGTTAAACATATTTCCTTTTAAAGTGATGGAACCATTTTGCACCTCTGCTTTTTTTGTTTTCTGATCCATCAGGTTCAGCTTAAAAGAAGCAGTGAGTGATTTATAGGATTTATATTTTGCACTTACTGCTTTTAATATCTGTTGTGCTTTGGCATCTACTTGTGCATTTGAATAAGCAGCATTAATTAACAAACAAACTAAAGCTAAAAATAATTTCTTCATGATAATTTCAGTGTTCTGACCTGGTAAAGATAACAGTGTAACATTAAACTCCCGATGGAGCTTTTCTGTTTTTCAATAACTGTTCCAAACTTGCGAGATCTTTACAACGCACTTCGCGTGCTTTGCTGCCTTCAAAAGGTCCGATAACTCCTGCTGCTTCCAGTTGATCTACCAAACGACCTGCACGATTATATCCTAATTTCAATCTGCGTTGCAATAATGAGGCTGATCCTTGTTGAAACTGAACCACCATGTGTGCTGCTTCATCAAATAAAGGATCAAGATCATCAGCTGATATATCATTTCCACCGGCTACATCACCTTCTGCAACATATTCAGGTAATTGAAATGCCTGGGAATATCCGCGCTGATTACCGATAAACTTTGTAATCTCATCCACTTCAGGTGTATCAACAAATGCACACTGAATACGAATTAAATCTGCACCTATTGATAACAACATATCTCCACGACCAACCAATTGATCAGCTCCACCGGTATCTAAAATAGTGCGTGAATCAATTTTTGAAGAAACACGGAAAGCTAACCGTGCGGGGAAATTTGCTTTGATTGTTCCTGTGATAATATTTACGGAAGGACGTTGTGTAGCAATGATTAAATGTATTCCAATAGCTCGTGCTAACTGAGCAAGACGAGCGATGGGTGTTTCAATTTCTTTTCCGGCAGTCATAATCAAATCGGCAAACTCATCCACCACTAACACAATGAACGGAAGAAACCGGTGACCATTATTAGGATTTAATTTACGATTGATAAACTTGGTGTTGTATTCGCGGATATTTCTAACCTGTGCATCTTTCAATAACTCATAACGGTTATCCATTTCAATACACAATGAATTCAACGTGTTCACCACTTTCTTTGTGTCAGTAATAATTGCATCTTCTTCACCGGGAAGCTTTGCAAGGAAATGCCGTTCGATGGTTTTGAAAAGTGTAAGCTCCACTTTTTTTGGATCTACCAAAACGAATTTTACCTGTGCAGGATGTTTTTTATAAAGCAATGAAACCAACACTGCGTTCAGTCCGACTGATTTTCCCTGACCTGTTGCACCAGCCATTAACAAGTGAGGCATCTTTGCAAGATCAGCCACAAACACTTCGTTTGAAATTGTTTTTCCCAAACCAATCGGCAAATCCATATCGGCATTGAGAAATTTTTCTGAACTCAATATGGCACGCATTGCTACCACATCAGGATTTTGATTAGGAACTTCAATACCTATTGTTCCCTTTCCGGGTATGGGTGCGATGATCCGAATGCCAAGCGCTGCAAGACTTAATGCAATATCATCTTCGAGGTTTTTAATTTTCGCAATACGGATTCCAGCTTTCGGAACAATCTCAAACAACGTAACTGTTGGTCCAACCGTTGCTTTTATTTTATCAATACCAATATCATAATGACCAAGTGTTTCAATGATTTTATTTTTGTTCGCTTCCAGTTCAGCCATTAAATCTTCTCTGCTTAACTGTGAACGATTGCTTTGATAATTCTGCAATAAATCCAATGTTGGATATTGATAAGAACTCAAATCGAGAGTTGGATCATATTCACCTAACTGCTCAACAAGATTTACTTCTTCTTCATTTACAACATCTGAGGATGCATCAATTGGCACTTCATTCACTTCAGGAGTTTCTACTAATGAAAGCGGAACTTCTTCCATCGTTATATCCATTTCCAAATCTTTCGCTGTTTCTTCTTTCGTTAAAAGAACAGGTTCAATTTCATCACGGTGAGTGTGTATTTCAGGTACTTCAAGCGGAAGATCAATCTCCGGAGAGATTTCTTTTTCGGTGATGTCTTTAAAGTGATTTCCTTCCAGTTCAGGTTCAATCATAGCGTCAAGATTGTCAGCAACAGGAACCATTGCTCCTTTACGCTGAGGCAAGCGAAATGCAATATTGAAAACCGCAACGGTAAAAGCTAATCCAACAAAAAATAAAAAGAATGCTGTTCCTACATTTCCCATTGCAAGCGATAACCATAGATTGGTTTGATAGCCGAATCCTCCCCCCATAAAAAGCAAATCGCTTTTATTTTGAAAAAGAAAAGCAAGCAGTGGAGAAACATACAGCAACGCAAACAACGAGTAACGAAATGTTTTAGCAAGTGGTGCTAATGAAATGCAAAACAAAATCTGGAAGCCAGCCACGAACGATAACCATACAAATAGAAAAGATGCAACACCAAACCAGGTATGCATGAACTGATGCGAAACAATTGCTCCGAATTTCCCGAGCCAGTTATCAACTTTGTAATCAGAGTAACGGAACAGATCAAACCATGAACCGCGCACTAAATCCTGGTCGTGTTTCCAGGTGAAAAAGAATGATGTAAATGCAATAAGCAGAAATATCGAAACAAGAATTAGAAACAACCCGAAAATTTTATGGGTACGCTCATCTTTCAATGTGGTGATTAACCCATTTTGTTTAGGTGCAGCCTCTTCTTTCTTTTGCTTCTGCTTAATTTTTTTCTTATCCGTCTTTTCAGCTTTACTGATTTTGGTTTCATCAATAACCTCCGGTTCCGGTTGTTCTTTTTTCTTCTCTTTTAAAACATTAGCCATGCACAGTGAAATTATGGTGGATTTGTAAAAATAGAAAACGGCAAAGGTGCATTGTGATTGTGTTAAAGAGAAAATGAACAATGAAGTGTGTAAAACTTTCTTTTATCGAATTAATTGATTTTCACAGCTAACGGGAGCAACATTCACTATTTAATTACATTTACATCAAACCAAAAACTTTTAAAAATGCGGATAGCAACCTTCAACGCTGAAAATTTATTCTCCAGAGCCAAAGTACTTAACCTTCGCAGTAATGAAAGATCAACCGAATTACTGGAGCAGATTGGACAGCTGCAGGATGAACTGAAAAAAGAGATTTATGATCCTGTTAAAATTCTCAGCCTTTATAAGGAAGTCAAAAATTATATTTCAATTAATGAAGACCGGGGTAAACTTTTTAAACGCAGAGGAACTGCAATTACAGGCATTAAGGTGAAAGGCAAAGAAGAATGGGATGGAGAAATTGTTTTCAGGAGGGAGAGCTTCAGCGAAATGGCGCGAAAGGCCACTGCGAAAGTGATCAGGGCAATGAAACCCGATGTGCTGTGTCTTGTCGAAGTGGAAAGCAGGATGACACTGGATGATTTTTATGGAGATATTTTAAAGACAGTTAATTTCAGGTTGCCTTATAACATGTGTATTGACGGATTTGATCCTAGACATATTGATGTGGGGTTAATGAGTAAGTATCCTATTAAAAATATTAAGACACACATTTTTGACAGGGAAACTCCCACCAGCAGAAGTTGCATCTTCAGCCGTGATTGCATGGAGATAGAATTGAAAATTTCTTCTCACCGCTCGCTTTATATTTTGTGCAACCATTTAAAAAGTAAACTCCAATCTGCATCATCTGATCATAACGAACGAAGAAAAAAACAGGCTGAACGTATTAAAGAAATATTGAATGAAAATTATGATCTGGATACTGATTGGGTGATTGTTGCAGGTGATTTTAACGATACACCGGACAGTGCACCCTTAAAGCCGTTGCTGAACATGTATAAGATGCATGACGTACTTGAACTGCAGTATAAAACGGACATGGACAAGAGATGGACTTATCATTACAAGAAACACGAACAGATAGATTATATTTTAATCAGTGAAGCGTTGAAAGATAAATTTAAAAGCGCGGGTGTAGAGAGAGGTGGGATGTATGAGATAGAAACGCTAACTAAAGCAAATGAAAAGCGTTATTCAATTATTAAAGAATACAAAGATTCAGCAAGCGATCATGCAGGGGTGTGGGCTGAGTTGGATATTTAATAAGGTTACGATGAGACCTCCGAGGTTTGAAAAACCTCGGAGGTCTTCTGCCGATGAATGTCATTGATGTATTTTTGCCCTCTATTTTTATATCAATGAATCAATTAAAAAACTACGCTTGCGGACAATGGGTTGCAGGTGAAGGCGAAGGGCAAACTTTATTTAATGCCATTAATGGAGACGTTGTGGCAACAGCAAGCAGTAAAGGATTGGATTTTGCTTCCATGATGGATTATGCCCGCAAAAATGGCGGAACAGCATTACGTAAAATGACTTTTCATGAACGTGGCCGTATGTTGAAAGCACTTGCTCTTTATCTTACTGAACGAAAAGAAGAATTTTATAAAATCAGTTGGGCAACGGGAGCCACACGTGCTGATAGCTGGGTGGATATTGAAGGAGGTTTCGGAAATCTTTTTACTTATGCAAGTTTACGCAGGCAATTTCCTGACGAACGTTTTTGCTTAGAAGGTGATGTGGTGAAGCTGAGCAAAGGTGGAAACTTTATTGGTCATCATATTTGTGTACCGAAAGAAGGTGTTGTCATTCATATCAACGCATTCAACTTTCCCGTGTGGGGAATGTTGGAGAAAATAGCAGTAAATCTTTTTGCCGGAATGCCTGCTATCGTTAAACCAGCTACTGTTACTTCTTTTTTAACTGAGTCTGTTTTCAAATCAATCGTTGAATCAAAAATAATTCCTGAAGGAGCACTGCAATTAATCTGCGGAAGCGCAAATGGAATTTTAGATCATGTGATCAGTCAGGATGTAATAACATTTACTGGTTCTGCGTCCACAGGCAAAATGCTGAAGAGCCATCCGAGGTTAATTGAGGAATCTGTTCCGTTTAATCTCGAAGCAGATTCATTAAACTGTTGTGTGCTTGGCGCAGATGTAAAACCAGGATCGCCTGAGTTTGATATTTTCATTAAAGAAGTACATCGTGAAATAACAACGAAGGCAGGGCAAAAATGTACTGCTGTGAGAAGGGTGATCGTTCCTGAAAACTTAATAGAAGATGTTCATATCGAATTAGGCAAAAGATTGGCATCAACTGTAATCGGTGATCCGCAGTTAGAAGGAGTACGTATGGGAGCGCTTGCAGGCAAATCGCAATTGAAAGAAGTACAGGAAAAAGTTGCACAACTCGCCAAGACGCAGGAAATTATTTATGATGGAAAAGATCATCTTGAATTAAAGGGTGGAGACAAAAACAAAGGTGCATTTATGGCTCCTGTTATTTTCTTAAATAAAAATCCTTTCGTGAATCTGGATGGACACAATATCGAAGCATTCGGACCGGTAAGTACCATCATGCCTTATAAAAATATTGATGATGCAATTGCTTTGGCTAAGATGGGTAAAGGATCATTGGTGAGTTCAATTATTACGGCTGATGATAAAATTGCAAAAGAGTTTGTGTTAGGCGCAGCAAGCATGCATGGAAGAATTTTAATATTGAATAGTGATTGTGCAAAAGAAAGTACCGGTCATGGCTCACCGATGCCAATGCTTACACATGGTGGACCGGGACGTGCAGGTGGAGGAGAAGAAATGGGAGGTAAACGGGGAGTGTTTCATTATTTACAACGCACTGCAATACAAGGTTCACCAACAACCATAACAAACGTTACCAATGTTTATCAATACGGAAGCAAGTACATCGAAAAAGATGTGCATGTATTCCGCAAACATTTTGAAGAACTGGAAATCGGTGAGACGGTTATCACACCCAAACATACAGTTACCGAAGCAGACATTCACAATTTTGCAAATGTGAGTGGAGATAATTTCTATGCACACATGGATGCAACTGCACTCGAAGGAACCATATTCACACAACGTGTTGCACATGGTTATTTTGTTTTAAGTAAAGCGGCAGGTTTATTTGTTGATCCCAAGAAGGGACCTGTACTTTTAAATTATGGTTTGGAAGAATGTCGTTTTACCAAACCCGTTTATCCGGGAATGACCATTGGGGTTCGCTTTACTGTAAAAGAAAAAGTGGATACTGAAAAACGTGAAGCCACAGATGTTGCAAAAGGCATTGTAAAGTTTTTAGTGGATGTATATGATGAAACAGGAGAGACGGTGGCTATCGCAACTATTCTGACAATGGTGAAAAAGCTAAATCAATAAGCTCATTTTCTTATTTCAATAAGTACGGTAATTTAAAATGTCATTTTAAATTACCGTACTTGACCGACCCCCTCATAAAGTAGGAAGGTATTTTGTTACAAATATCACTAAAGGACAATAACGGATGTTATTACTTGTAAGGTAATTTTCTCCTTCCATCGTAATTATAAAATTATTTTTCGATTTCAAATCAGCAATACTTTCATAATAACCTTTACTAATTGCTGCATTGGCTGAAAGTTTTATTTCAGCACAAGCTATCACTTTAATGCCTCTTACGAAAACCAGATCACATTCAGCACCTCCATGGGTACGGTAGTAATACAGATCAATGTCCTTATGCTTCAATTGTGCTACCTGTTCAACCACATAACTTTCCCACGAACTTCCGGCAACCAGGCTTTCAAAAATATTTTCATAGTCATGAACCCGCACAAGCCTGTGAATTAGTCCTGAATCACGCACATAAACTTTTGATGCTTTTATCAGCCGCTTTTTTGCATTCACATGATAAGAAGGAAGCTTGCGGATGATATAACCTGCTTCCAGCAAATCAAGATAACGGCTTATCGTGGGGCTTGTGACACCTAGCGATTTGGCATACGCTTGTGCATTCCAAATCTGCGAAGTGTGATTACCAAGCATCAGCCAGAAGTTCTGCATCACGCTTTTTGAAATTCCGGTTCCGAATAAAAACTGCAGATCCTTATTGATGTAGGTAGCAATGTAATTATCCATCCAGTCGCTGAAGTCACGATTCGTTTTGGCTGTAATCGCTTCCGGAAACCCTCCGCGAAACCAGTGCCTATGAAATGATATTGTTTTTGGAATTTCCGTGAGCGAAATAGTGCTCATCTCCGTAATCATAATACGTCCGGCAAGTGATTGAGAAACGCCTTTTATTAATTCAGGTGATACAGAACCAAGCAGCAGAAACCTTCCCGGTTTTCTTTTTTCATCAATCAATGCACGCATGAGCGAAAACAATTCAGGCTTTATCTGCACTTCATCAATGATGATGCATTTATCGCTGTGCAGGCTGAGGTAATGTTCCGCATCGCTCAGTTTATTCGCATCAGATGTTTTTTCGAGATCAAGATAAACAGAGCCCTGTTTCATTGTTTTTGCAATTTGCTTTGCAAGCGTGGTTTTACCAACCTGCCGCGCTCCGAGTATGGCTACAGCCGGAAATTTAAGCAAGTGTTTTTTAATGCTGTCAGTGATATTTCTTGCTATCATGTGGCAAATATATACAAAATATCAAGTACGGTAAATTAAAATATCATTTTAATTTACCGTACTTGATAAAATAAAAATACCTATGAAATGTAAAAGTATAGCGAGATAAAACTTGCCGTTAATTGCATCATTTTGTTTTAAAAAAAAGTCTTTCGGGTTTTGAAGGGCTGTTTGATTTTACTGAGTAAAATCAAAATCAGTAACTGTATCAAATATTTAAGTTTTATTAGTTGATATTAATTTGGCTTAAGAATAAAGGTAGAGAATGCTAAAACTCTGCATTATTTCAAATTTTATCAATAACCCAAAATTTTTAACCTTGTTAGTTTAGATTCGGAAACAATTAAACAACATAAAGAAATTTGATGGATAATAATCTCGTTGGTCAGATAAACAATAAGATCATTTTTCTTTTTCTTTGCCACATAACATTTAAAAAAAGAAGAAAAGTGAGTGAACCAAAAGTATATTCAGAAATTCAAAATGGAATTGCAACCATCACATTCTTCCATCCGCAAAGCAATTCCTTACCGGGAGAAATTTTAAGAAAGCTCGCTGATGAAATAACTGCTGTGGGAAACAATAATGAAGCAAAAGTTATCATCCTGAAAAGTGAAGGAGAAAAAGCATTTTGTGCAGGAGCATCATTTGATGAATTAGCTTCCATCAATGATATAGAAACAGGAAAAAAGTTTTTCAGTGGTTTTGCAAATGTGATTAATGCGATGCGTAAAGCTCCAAAGTTTGTGATCGCTCGTGTGCAAGGCAAAGCTGTTGGAGGTGGAGTTGGTTTGGCTTGTGCTGCTGATTACACATTGGCAACAGAATCTGCATCTGTTAAATTAAGTGAATTGGCAGTTGGAATCGGTCCGTTTGTGGTAGGTCCTGCTGTTGAACGTAAAATTGGAAATGCCGCATTCACACAACTGACTATTGATGCCACCAAATGGCAAACCGCAACATGGGCAAAAGAAAAAGGAATATATGCTGATGTTTTTAAAACCACAGAAGAGTTAGACAAAGCTGTGAGCGAATTAGCTCAAACGCTTTCACAATCAAACCCTGAAGCAATGAGTATGCTCAAAAAAGTTTTCTGGGAAGGAACTGATCATTGGGATACACTTTTAACAGAACGTGCTGCAATGAGTGGCAAATTAGTGTTGAGTGACTTTACGCGAAATGCTATTGCAAAGTTCAAAGGGAAATAAATATCATCTACTAATACGAAATATAAATTGCATCTACGAATACGAATTTGTACGAATATACGAATGGTTGGCGCAAGTATTCGTAAATTCGTTTTTAATTCGTATTCGTAGATAGTATCATCAGCTTCACCTTAAAAATACTCGCAACTGAAAGCGCATCTTTTATTTCTCCATTCATTGCCATTTTAAAAACTTCTTCAAAAGGCAACTTTCGGATTTGTAATTGTTCAGTTTCCTCAGGTGCATTTCCTACATGTTTTAATCCACGGGCAATATAAGTGCAACTTGTTTCATCTGAAACGGAATTTGATAATTCCATTTTTAAAATCAACTCAAATGAATTCGCTTTCAAACCCACTTCTTCCAATAGCTCACGCTTGGCAGCATCCAATGTGTCTTCTCCTTCCGGACATCCACCTTCGGGCACTTCCCATTCATACGTATTTAATGCATAACGATATTGTCCAACGATCCAGGTATTGTTGTTTTCGTCCAAAGGAATAACTGCAACAGCAATATTTTTATAATGTACCACACCATATATTCCATCTTTCCCTGCAGGATTGATTACTTTGTTTTCAGTTACACGTATCCACTTGTTATTATATTTTATTTCTGATGAAAGTGTTTGCCAGGGATTTTTTGTTTCGTCCATTTGTATTAGTAATTAATTGTTGAACTATTTCGCGAACTTAGCACAAAAGTTTTCAGTTTCCTTATTAAGAAAATATGAGCGGAATAAAAAAAATTGGTGTCTTTACTTCGGGAGGTGATTCACCAGGTATGAATGCGTGTATTCGTGCTGTTGTACGAACTGCATTGTATCATAAAATTGAAGTGTGTGGAATCATCCGCGGTTATGAAGGCATGATTGAAAATGATTTTATAACGCTTCATTCCCGCTCTGTAAGTAACATCATTCATCGTGGTGGCACTATTCTAAAAAGTGCACGCAGCGAAGAATTTAAAACTGAAGAAGGAAGAAAAAAAGCAAATGAAAATTTAATTGCAAATGGTGTTAATGCGTTGGTTGCTATCGGAGGTGACGGAACTTTCAGAGGATTCACTGAATTTTCAAAACTTAATCCTGATATAAAGGCAATCGGTGTACCGGGTACTATTGATAACGACCTGACAGGTACCGATTTTACTTTAGGTTTTGATACAGCAGTCAATACAGTGATTGATGCTATTGATAAGCTTCGTGACACAGCCGACTCACATCATCGTCTGTTTTTTATTGAAGTAATGGGACGTGATAGCGGCTGCATTGCATTGTGGAGTGGAGTAGCGGGAGGAGCAGAAGAAATTTTATTACCTGAACAGGATATAACAATTGATGATCTCATTAAACAATTACAGGAAGGAGCAAAAAAGAAAAAGTCGAGCAGCATTGTTATCGTTTCAGAAGGGTATCACCTGGGTGGTGCACAGGAAATTGCAAAAAAAGTTACCGAACATTTTAAATTTTATGATACACGTGTTTCCGTTCTTGGACATATTCAACGGGGTGGAAGCCCAACAGTTTTTGATCGCATTTTAGGAACGAGATTAGGTGTAAGAGCAGTGGAATTATTATTAGAAGGGGAAACAAATAAAATGGTTGGCATCATGAATAATAAAATATCATTAACAGACTTTTCAAATGCTACCAAGCAACAATCTCCGCTTGACGAAGATTTGTTAAGAATGCGATCTATTCTCACGATTTAAAAAGTTTGAGGTTTAAAGTTTGAAGTTTGAAGTTAACTTTGAACCTTAAACTTTAAACTCCAAACTCTCTACTATGCTTCTTGTTGTTGACAGCGGATCCACCAAAGCCGATTGGTTACTTGCTGATAAAGGAAAGGTAATCGGTTCTTTCAATACGATAGGATTCAATCCCTATTTTCATGATTCAAAATTTGTTTACGATACACTCTCCAGCACCGATTCGCTGGCACCTTTTTCTGATTCCGTTACCGGACTTTATTTTTTTGGTGCAGGATGTTCGAGTGAAAAACGCAAGGCAATAATTGCGGAAGGACTTCAAAAATATTTTACCAAAGCAAAAATTATTGTAGATCATGATTTACTGGCGAGTGCTTATGCAACCTGTGGTGATAAGGAAGGGATTGCATGTATTTTAGGTACCGGAAGTAACAGTTGTTATTTTGATGGAAAAAAAGTGCATGAAAAAAATTACGGTTTGGGATATATTTTGGGTGATGAAGGAAGTGGTTCGTATTATGGTAAAAAATTAGTTACTCATTTTCTTTATGGCTTAATGCCAAAAAATATACACGATGATTTTTCAGAACAGTATCAATTGGATAGAAATACCATCATCAATAAAGTTTACAAAGAACCCAATGCTAATGTGTGGCTCGCATCTTTTGCTGTCTTTCTTAGTAAACATAAAGATGATCCTTATATAAAAGATTTAATTCATAAAGGAATGAGTGAATTTATGAATCTCTATATAACGCATTATGATCGTTATAAAAATCTGCCCGTGCATTTTGTAGGATCACTTGCTTTTCTATTTCAAGGAGAATTAAAACAAGTAGCTGAGGGTTTAGAAATTAAAATCGGAAAAATTATCAAACAACCTGTGGAAGAGTTGATGAATTATTTTTTAAAGAAAGAAGAAAAATAAGATTGAAATAGTTTAAAGTTAAATTTCAAACAACTTTAAACTTGAAACGTTAAACTTCTTTCATTTCACTCTTTCAATCCCATCTTTCGCAGCCTGGTAATCCGGACGAATCTCTAAAGACTTCTCAAAATCACGTTTAGCGGCACCAATATCTCCAAGGGTTTCATAACATACGCCACGGTTGTAATAGGCATCAGCATAATTAGGATCGGCATTAATTGCATTTGTGTAATGCTTTATTGCTTCACGGTAAACTTTTAAATATTCATAGTGTACATAACCTAAGTTGAAATACGCATTTTTATTTTTAGGATTGATCTGTGTGATATTGGTATAGTCTTGTATCGCTTTATCAAAATCATGAGCATGCTCCTGATACCACATAGCACGTCCGTACAACGCCTCTTCGCTGCGTGGATTTATTCTCAGTGCTCCATCAAAATATTGCAACGCAAGCGGATTATTTTTCATCGTATAAATAATTCCTAACTGCATGAAAGGTTCATAATAGTCGGGTTGTTGCTCAATGGCGGTTTGAAAACTTGAGATTGCTTTTGTTGTATCACCCATCTCTTTAAAATTCATTCCTTTCATAAAATAAGCTTTTGGATTATGGATTTCTTCTTTCAAAACATTATTAAGATAGCTCACCGATTGATCATATTTCTGAACATAGAAATAAAGCTCAGCCAGTTTCATATTCGCATCTTTATTTTTCGGGTCAATGGTTATTGCTTTTTCCAACGCAGCTTTTGAGCGCCCTGATTTACCAGCTGCAAAATGTACATCTGCAACAGTTACAAAGTAATCAGCGTTGGTTGTATCAAGACTTAACATTTTCTGCGCGTCAACAATTGCATTTCCCACATCATGTTTGTCAAGATAAAGTTTTGCACGTTGATTTAAAAGCGAAGCATCATTGGGATTAGAAACAATTTTTGCGTTCAATTCAGCTAATTTTTTTCCATAGGCCGAAGTGTCAGTTGCAACTGTTGTTGTATTGTTTTCTTCGGCTTTTTTTGAATTGTTACAAGAGAAAATAACTGCAGCAGAGAAAAAAATTATTAGTGATCTGAATGATAATGACATTTTTATTTTATTTTGAGAGTTGGCAAATTTAATAAGGCGTAGCTAATAAGAGTTATAAAGTAAAATGTTAAACTTACTTAGCGAACTTCATTTAAATTTGCACCTCATCAAAAAATATCTTCAAATATTATGGCAATTCTTAAACCTTTCAAAGGTATCCGTCCAAAAAAAGAACTTGTAAAAAATATAGCGTGCCGTCCTTATGATGTGCTCAACGAAAAAGAAGCACGTGCTGAAACCAAGGGGGATCCTAATTCATTTTATCATGTGATCAAACCGGAAATTGATTTCCCTGATGACTTTGATCATTACTCACCGGAGATATATAAAAAAGGGAAAGAAAATTTTGACCGCATGTTTCGTGAAGGAATATTTTTTGAGGATGAAAAAGAAAATTATTACATCTATGCACAAACCATGCATGGACGAAAACAATATGGTATTGTTGGCTGTGCTTCGGTGAATGATTACCTGAATGATGTAATTAAAAAACATGAGCTAACTCGTCCTGATAAAGAAGAGGACAGAAAAAACCATGTGCGTATTTCCAATTTAAATTATGAACCGGTATTTTTTGCTTATCCACAAGTGGATGCCTTGGATGAGATCGTTAATAAAGTGGTGCTCACAACTCCTGAATATGATTTTGTTTCAGATGACGGGATTGGTCACACTTTTTGGGTGGTGAATGATGATGCTGCGATTAAAAAAATTACAGATGAGTTTGCAAAACTAAAGCACACGTATGTTGCCGATGGTCATCATCGGACTGCTGCAGCTGCATTGGTAGGTAAAGAACGAAGAGAAAAAAATCCGAACCATACCGGAAAAGAAGAATACAACTATTTTTTGGCTGTGCATTTTCCTGACAACCAATTGCAGATTATGGATTACAATCGAGTGATAAAAGATTTGAATGGTTTAACTGCTCAACAATTCATAGATAAGCTGAAAGAAAATTTTTTGGTGGAAGAAAAAGGTGCTGCAGAGTATCGCCCATCGCAATTGCATGAGTTTGCAATGTATCTCGAGGGGAAATGGTATAAATTGAATGCCAAACCCGGAACTTATAACGACCATGATCCGATTGGAGTACTGGATGTCACAATTTTATCTGATAAAGTTTTAGTTCCTCTGCTAAATATTGTTGATTTGCGCAAAGACAAACGCATTGATTTTGTTGGTGGATTACGCGGATTAGGTGAATTGAAAAAACGCGTTGACAGTGGTGAAATGAAACTTGCTTTTGCATTAAATCCTGTTACCATGAAACAGTTGATTGATATTGCAGACAACAATTTAATCATGCCTCCGAAAGTTACCTGGTTTGAACCAAAACTCCGCAGTGGTTTGGTGTTACATTCGTTAGAATAAATGAAACATATTTATTGTTCTGCTATCAGCAGATTCCTGATCAATTGAATTAAAATTATTTTTAAATCATGCCGGTTAATTTAAATGCATTAACATATATCAAGGAGGAGTTAAAACCTTTTAATGCTGAATTGGTTGCTGTTTCCAAAACCAAACCGGCAAGCGGTATTCTTGAAGTATATAATGCCGGTCATAAAATATTCGGAGAAAACTATGTGCAGGAGTTAACTGATAAGTATGAAACATTGCCAAAAGATATTGAATGGCATTTTATCGGGCATCTGCAATCTAATAAGGTAAAATACATTGCTCCATTTGTAAGCTTGATTCATAGTGTGGATAGTTTTAATTTATTGAAGGAAATAAATAAACAAGCTGTTAAGGCCAACCGGATAATAGATTGTTTATTGCAGATTCATATTGCTGAGGAGGAAACTAAATTCGGGTTTAACTATAAAGAATGTGAAGACTTATTGCAATCAAAAGAATTATCAACATTAAAAAATATTTTGATTAAGGGATTAATGGGAATGGCAACACTGACCGACAATATTTACCAGATACAAAAAGAATTTTATTCACTCTCTGAATTTTATTCAAAGATGCAATCTAACTGTAAACCATCCACGGTAAACTGTAAACTCTCTATTCTCAGCATGGGCATGACGAGTGATTATAAAATTGCATTATCAGCAGGAAGTAATATGGTGCGTATTGGTTCCGCTATCTTTGGTGAGCGATAAGCAGTTGAGTCATGCTGAATTTATTTCTGCATCTCTACAGTGCATGACGTTGGTGATAAACAAAGTAAATTACACACTAAACATAAATGAAAAATAAAATAGTAATAGCTGTGCATGGGGGAGCGGGAACCATTCTTCGTTCACAGATGACGAGCGAAAAAGAAGTTGTTTATCGGAAGGGATTAACGGATGCGTTAAACGCAGGTTATAGAATTCTGGAGCAAAACGGCTCAGCCCTTGATGCAGTAACCGAAGCAGTGAAATCGCTTGAAGATTTTCCATTGTTTAATGCAGGTAAAGGTTCTGTCTATACACACGAAGGCAAGCAAGAGATGGATGCATCTATTATGCGTGGTGATACTTTGGAAGCTGGAGCAGTGGCTGGTGTGCAAGGTTTGCGTAATCCTGTTTTAGCAGCCCGTGCTGTGATGGAGAAAAGTGAACATGTTTTGTTATTTGGAAAGGGAGCAGAAGAATTTGCAAGATCACAGCATTTGATTTTTGAATCTGCTGATTATTTTAAAGAGCAACATCGTTACGATCAATGGCAGCAAGCGTTAAAGGAAGACCGTATTTTACTTGATCATACTGAAAAAAAATTTGGTACTGTAGGAGCAGTGGCTTCAGATAGTTCAGGTAATCTTGCAGCAGCGACTTCCACCGGTGGAATGACGAATAAAAAATTCAATAGAGTAGGAGATAGTCCCATCATCGGTGCAGGCACTTATGCAAATAATAAAACCTGTGCGATCAGTTGTACGGGTCATGGTGAATTTTTTTTACGTGCTGTTGTTGCTTATGATATTAGTTGTTTAATGGAATATAAAAATTGCTCATTACAGCAGGCATGCGAAATTGTAGTAAATGATAAATTAGTTAAGTTGGGTGGCGAAGGAGGATTGATTGCCGTGGATGCTAAAGGAAATGTTTGTCTGCCATTTAATTCTGATGGTATGTACAGAGGCTATAAGGAAAATAATTCCGACATTTATGTGGAAATCTATAAATGAAACTTTACCACAAAATTCTTTTTTCAATAACATTTTTAGTTTTTTTAAGTTGCCGTAAAAATTCACAGGAGCCAATTGAATATGGTTACGAATTCTTCCCTATAACTTTAGGACATTTTATTACTTATGATGTGGATTCAATTTCATACAATGATTTTACTGATTCTATTGACACGTTTCATTATCAAGTAAAAGAAATACTGACGGAAAATTTTAATGATATATCAGGTCGTGCTTCACAACGTATCGAAAAATATGTGAGGTTAAATGATACTTCATCATGGGCAATTTCGCAGGTTGGCTATCAGATATTAACTACCTATGTAGCTGAAAAATATGAGGACAACCTGCGTTATATAAAATTATCTTTTCCTGTTAAAAATAATTTAAGCTGGAAAGGAAATACTTATATTAATTACAATGATCCTGATTGTAACTGGCTGGCTTCTGATTGGGAGTATAAGCTGACGAATGTTAATGAACCACTTAATATCAACGGCAATCACTTTGATTTAACTGCAAGAGTTATTGTTGAAACCGGAGATAATGTAATCTGTCAGCAGTATTACGAAGAGATATATGCAAAAAATGTAGGTATGATTTATCGAAAGGTGAGAAGAGTTGCTGTTAATCCTGATCCTTCTGGTTATTCTCTTGAATATAAAGTGAAATCCTACAATTGATAATTTTTTTTAATCAGCTATTTTAATTCTTTCAAAAAGTCTTTTGCTTGCATTTCATAAAAACCTTTTTCACTGATTATTTTCTCTAACCATTGTCTGGATAAGGCATCATTATTATTCTTATTATAACTCAAAGCTATATGCCATTCTGCTTCTTCTCTAAAGGGAGATTGACGGTGATCTAAAATTTTTTCAAATTGTTGAATTGCCAACCCGGGTTTTCCTGAATGATAAAAACAAAGCCCTCCATAAAACAAAGCATTTTGATCGTCAGGATAAACGGAAAGTATTTTTTCAAATGCATGTTGTGCATTTAAATATTTCTCATCATGAAAAGCAAGCAAAGCATCATTTAAAATATTGGAATAAACGATTGTATCCATTGAAGGTTGATTCTCTTTTGCGGCTTGCATACGCTCTGCGTTCGAATATTTTGCATCGAGGCTTTTTAGTAATCCTGCTTTCCTGCTGTTTAATTCATCATAAATGGAAGCGTAATCAATTGCTTTTAATTCATGAATATAAATTACCGATAATCCTGAAACTGAAAACACCGCATTGGTTTTTTCTTTTATCTCCTCCGCAAAAACAGGATGTGTTTCAGTTGTTGTCATCATATTGTTGTCATTTATTGAAGCTACAGCGCTTAAGGTTGGTATGGAATCAGAGAAAGCTTGAGCAATATTTGTTGATGTTAAAGGACGAGAGTTAACAGGTGACTGAACAAAAATTTCTTTATTTCCATTGGTCTGAACAGGTTGCTGTTTTTCAGTTGTTGTATTGACAGTATTATTTGTTGTTTCTTTTGTGTGTGCTATTGATTTATCAGCATCATGTTTATTAAAATAAAGAATTACCAGGCTTGCAATTGCCATCGCACTTGCAGTTAAAATAATTTTTAGCTCACGGTTTTTATGTTTTTTAAAATCAAAATTGTTTGCATAATTATTCTGGTTTTGTATTTCATCAAGTACTTCAACACCTGAAATGAGAAGCATACCTTCCAGTGCATCAGCGCATAAGGGACAATCAGTAATATGTTTTTCAATATTCCATGCAACATCCTCTTGCAATGATCCCTGTGTGTAACTTAACAGCACAGCCGCCTCCGGACAATTGGTTGTCTTGAAAATATTATCTCTCTTTCTTTGCTCTTTCATCACCTTTAATTAAATAATTTTTCAAATTCCGTTTTCCATTTTGTATATAACTTTTTACTTGCAAAACAGAATAATCTGTCAGCTCAGCAATTGTTGTATATCGTTTGTTGTGCAAATAAAAGAGTTCAATACAAATACGCTGATGTTCATCCAATGAATTAATTGCCTGTTGTAATTGTTCATCAGTATAATTCAGTTTTTCATCTACATCCTCTGCTGATATTTCATAACGCTCTGCATGCTCAATATCTCCGGTTAAATTTTTTTGTTTTTGCAATTCAGAGTAACAATAGTTTTGTGCAACACGATGTATCCAATGAGTAAACTGCCTTACTTCATATTTTTTTAAGTCATCAAACAGTTTTTCAAATATCCGGCTCACGGCATCTTTACTGTCTTCTTCATTCTTTAAATATTTCATACACACTGCAAAAACTAATTGGGCATAGCGCACATATAGCATTCCGATGTACACAGGATTTTGATCGCGCTTATAAGCTTCAATCAATTCCACATCTGATTGAAGATCCAAATTATTTTTAGCTTTTAAAAAGCGCCACATACATTGATTTATATAATGACTGAAATTAAATTATTTTCCATAATCAATAAATTAAATTTTTTCTTCTTGCACTTACGTGACGTTTTACTTTATGGAAAAAATATTTCGAACAGTCTTTATTAAAATACAAAACTATAATCTTATGAAAAAGACAATTCAAAACTTGATTATGTTGATTCTTCTCAGCAGTTTAACTTCCAATGCCACCGTTTTAATTTCTGATGGAGAAATTCATGGTAGAATTAAAAGCAAGGAAAAAGCGGAACCTTTGGAATTTGTAAGTGTGGTTGCAATGATCAATGATAAAGTAATAGCATCAACCAATACTGACCAAAATGGATATTACTCCTTGAAGCCATTGAAACCTGGAAATTATACAGTTAAAGCAGCTATGATGGGCTATCAGATTTATCAGATTTATGAAGTAAGTGTTAATGCTGAAAGAACAACTCTTTTAAATATTGATCTTTTATCTTCTGATCAGATTCTTACAACAACAGAAATTAAAACCTATGTTCATCCATTAATTGATCCCATGCAAATTTCTAATGTTCAATATATAGAAACAAAAGAAATCAAAAACTCGCCTTATAC
>JANLUX010000361.1:0-4147 GCA_031363705.1 Bacteroidota bacterium | reverse complement strand
AATAGCCCCACGCTGTCATTCTGGATGAAACTTGTCACATAGTACTCACAGGTTGATTTTGCTACAGTAATTCATTCAGAGTGCCTCAGCCAATTCCTTCTATGCATTGCCCTTCTCCCCTTCAATTATTTTTTTTTCTTCATCAGTGATGTCGTAAAGTGTGTAAACCATTTCATCTATTTCTTTTTCAAGTTTTATGGTGTCTTCAGTTTTCTTTTTCGCTTTTAGAATTTCATCTACAAGTTTGATAAAAGGTATTTGATTCTGGGTTGAAATTTCTTTAATGGGCAGCAATTCGATTTTGTACTTTTTCCATCTATTAGTTCCCATTCCGGTAGTAGTACTTATTTGATTGAAGTACCATTCAGAAACTTTCGAATTAAAAATTGAAAGTAGATACTTGATATTTTCACCTACTAACATAAAGCTTGTTGCTTCTTCAAAGAATTCGCCCTTATCAAATGAGAATTTTGGTTTGTCTGAAATTTCTCCCCACACAATTTTTTCTTTTTCAAAATCGTCCAGATAAGCACATGCTCGTTGTTCCCACCAATAATCGCCTTGGTCTTGTCGGTTTTCAGCCTTTATTTTGAATGGTAAAAGGTAAGCCGCAATTGAAGGATGTTTTTGTTTGAACCAATTCCATGCTTCATCAAACTCAACAAAGCCATATCTCGGAATAGGTTCACTCATCAACGATTTGGAATCATCTTGAGATAATTTGTTCTTAATTGTATATCCTTTCGGAATATATATAACCCAAAGCTCCTTAAAAGTTGCAACCCATTTTTGAATATCTCTACCTCTTAAAATTGGCTTGAGCAGGTGTGAGCAATTAGGATCGTTTTTTACTAAACTATCTTTCGTTGATTTATCAATTATAAAAGCTTCATTATACCCTGTTTTAATTCCGAAATTTATCTTCACTTCAAAGTTCCTTAAGATCTTAGAACCTTGTTCGATTTTTTTCTTCAACGCTCCAGTTTCTTCATTGCCAATAATCCAGTCAGGATGTTGTTTTAAGTTGAATTCAAAATTTTTGTTTTTAAAGTATTCAGAAAGTGATGAGCCAATTAAATAATCATCGGTCATATTGCATACGAGTAACTTCTTTTCATTTTTACTTTTTTGAAGAGTAATAATGTTTGACTCAACAGTTGCTTCATCAAATATCTGAATGTCGTCAATGTTTAATAATGTAATTGGTTGCAATTGTTCGACAAAATATTTCTTTAGAAGTTCTCCATATATGGCTCTAAGCCATGAGTTGGAAGTAATGTAAGTGAGAACCCCTTCTTGTTTTAAAATTTGATTTCCTCTTTCATAAAACAAACAATAAACATCAGCCCCTTTTGAATAAGTCTGATACCCTGCACTTTCAAAATACGAACACTGCTCTTTTATTTTAGAAAGAGAGAAGTAAGGTGGATTTCCAATCACCACATCAAAGCCCAAAAATTTCCCCTCATCGTCTAACACTTCAGGATATTCAAACCGCCATTCAAAAGCATTGCCATATAATTGCTGATAGCTTGATAGGTAATCCTTTCTTTTTTTAATAATGGAATCAGCCAATGAAGATGTTTCACTATTAAATTTTTCTTTATCGGTTTTATGATAGTCAAAGTCAAGTGTAGTTTCACCTAACTTCATTTCAAGTTTTTTTATCTCCGTATATTCTTTCTGATCTGCTAAAAATAATTGTGAAATAAACTCTTTGAAATCAATATTCCTTTGGCGTATCTGGTCTTTCTCCTTCTTTTCTTTACAGTTTTTATATGCCAACACATCAACCGAGTATTTGGCAAAAGCTTTTAAAAACAGGTTTCGTTGTTTCATGTTTCTAAAATCATCAATGCTGAAATTTGTTTTAAACCTGCTGATAAGGCTATTTCCACATTTTATATTAATGTCAATGTTCGGTAGTGTTTCCAGTTCGATGTAATTGCTTTCCTTGGTGTAGTAAGCATTTTTCAACAACTCGATCCACAAACGCAAGCGGCAAATCATTACAGATTTAGGATTGATGTCAACACCAAACAAACAGTTTTCAATAATGGTTTGCTTTTCGTGAAAAAGAGTTTCCTGTATGCGTTGCCGGTCGGTAGGTTTTTTATCGGTAGTAAAACCGCCTCCACCAAATTGGTAAGTAGTTGTAATGGTTCTTTTTTCTGACGGAGATAAATAATAAAAATCTTCTTCGGCTTCCACATCCCAAACACTCAACTCATCATTCAATACTTCCACCTGATAACCTCTTAATCTTTTGCCTTCTTTATCAATTAAAATTCCTAAATCGTTTTTTATGGTAATAATTTCATTGAGTGCTGAAACTAAAAAGTGACCTGAACCAACAGCAGGGTCGCAAATTTTTATGTTGTTGATTGTTTCGTTTGCATCGGTAGTGCTCACCTTATCCAGCTTATTAAAAAGCTCGTTGAATGTTTCGCAATTCCATTGGTATTGCTCATTGAATTTTTGAATAACTGCTTTGCGTATGGTTTCGCGACACATATACATGGTGATGAACCCGGGCGTAAAGAATGAACCGTCTTTGTAACCGTTTATTTTTTCAAAGATTAAACCCAATACTGAAGCATTGATTATTGTTTTGTTTTGTTCCTGAATATCGGCTGTGCTGTCGCTGCTGAAATCATAAGCATCTAAAAATTCAAACAGGTATTGTAAAGAGTTTTTGTATCCGGAAATTCGTTTACCGCTGGCATCTTTTAAAACGCTGTGATTGTAAAGCGGAATTTCCAAACGGCTTTTTAATGCTGTGATGTAAAAATATTTTTGTTCAAAATCAGTAGGATCAAACAGTGAACTGTTTAGGTAAGGAATGTCGCCAAACTTTTGTTTTACATGATCAGGTCTTTCAGATGTTTTGAGAGCGAGCACTTCAAAAAACAATTCATTTATTTCATCAAAATCTTTTATCCGGTTGATGTTTAAGAAAGCAAAATTTCTGTCGCCTTTGTGATATTTGATAAGCTGCCCTTCTAATAATTTCAGAAACAAAATTCGGTTGAGCCAGGTAATGCAGAGTTCTAACGCTGCAGAAAAAATTTCATCGTCTTCTGTTTTTCTGTCATCAGTCTTCATCACACCCAAAGCCATCAGTCGGTTTCTGCTGTTGAATTCACGAATGGTATTTTCCAGCACACTGCCATCGTTGCGTTCTGCTTCTGCTTTGCGCTTAATAATTTTTTTGCTGCCGTCCTTGGTTTCTTGCAGGCCGATTATGTGCAGCAGTTCGCTGTAAAATTCTTTGTTGAGGGAATTACTGTCATTGGCAAAAGGTTTCTTTAAAAGATGTTCGGGGGATAAAATTTTGTAAAGGTCAATCAGCTTTTTGTCGTCTGACCTCACCCCCAACCCCTCTCCAACTGGAGAGGGGAGAAGAAATTGTTCAACTTCTTTCAAGTTGAAATAGGTGCAGTTGATTTGCTCAAGTTCTTTATCAATAAACGGCTTTGCAACTTCCTGATAAAACCAGTCGGTTTTATTCACTCCGAAAAGTCCATCATTCCAATCTTTGTATTGTTTAGTAAGTTTCTTGTTGTCAAAAAAGAAGCGTTCAAAATCTGCTCCGTCAAAAACAAACCATTCGTAAATGTTTGTAACAGCAAGGTGTTTTATTTCCTTGTTGTTGTTAATAAAGCGTTCTTGTAAATAATAGTGAAGCAACTCATGCAATGCTTTTGCATTGGGTTTTGCTTTCGTAATCATTTCGGGAGCGTTGCCTGGTCGCTTTACTTCGATGATAACTCCAATGTTGTCAGAAGTTTTTCCGTTATGAATTACAAGATCTTTCCGTCCGCTGGTGTTTATTTCATGGAGGTTTTTATAGTAAGTGTCTTTTAAAAAATCGGAAACAATATTTTTGAGGTGTTCCTCACTTTCTTTTTCGTCAATTCTTTTGAATAGAATAGAAAGATTTTGTTTGAAAAGTTCAATCTGTTCTCTTTTTAAACTTTGTTTGAGATAGGCACGATTTAAAGATTGGGCAGGTTTAAGTATTTCTAATTTCATTGAAGGAATTCTTCTTTTTGCTTCAAAGGTAAATTTTAAAGCGCTCATTTAACATTTAACCGAACTACGTTACTCTGGTTTTTTTTAGAATTCTCCCAAACACATTTTGCGC
>JANLUX010000322.1:0-21143 GCA_031363705.1 Bacteroidota bacterium | reverse complement strand
CAGGTACAAATAAAAAATACACATTAGAATTAGGTGGCAAAGCAGCCAATATAATTTTTGAAGATGCTGCCATTGATCAGGCTGTAGATGGAATCGTAAATTGAATATTTTTTAATCAGGGACATGTGTGTTGCGCAGGTTCACGTTTGTTTGTACAGGAATCCATTGCTGATACTGTATTACGAAAACTTAAAGACAGGATAGAAACATTAATCATTGGTGACCCATTGGATAAGAATACTGACATCGGTGCAATCAATTCAAAAGATCAATTGAATAAAATAAAACGTTTAGTCAAAGCAGGTGTTGATGAGGGTGGTGTTTGCTATCAGTCATCGTGTGCTGTTCCATTAAAAGGTTTTTGGTTCCGACCTACGTTATTTACCAATGTCGCACAAAGCAGCAAAATTGTACAGGAAGAAATTTTTGGTCCTGTGCTTGCCATTCAAACATTCCGCACAGTTGAAGAAGTAATTGAAAAAGCAAACAACACGCCTTATGGATTATCAGGTGGCGTGTGGACAGATAAAGGAAGCAAAGTGTTTAAAGTTTCTGCTGCATTAAAAGCAGGAGTTGTTTGGGCAAATACCTATAATAAATTTGACCCTACTTCACCTTTCGGTGGATATAAGGAAAGTGGTGTTGGAAGAGAAGGTGGATTGCATGGATTGATGCCTTATGTTAAGTTGAATTGAAACTTTTATAATGACTTCACAAGAAAAGACTTTGCTTAAGTCGATTGCATGGGATGTTTCAATTGATTCGATTGATCTGAAAAAACATGCATATTGGTTGATTTCGCGAATTATTGTTTTCGGACTTCCGGAGCATATCAAGTGGATGTGGAAAAATTATAACGAAGATGAAATCAAACAAACAGTTATGCAATCAAAAACATTAGATGTTAAGTCGGCAAACTTCTGGGCTGTTCATTATAACATTGACAAATCTAAAATTGCATGTTTAAACAAACCGTTGATGAACGGTTACTTTTAGTACTTGAGAGGTTGTCCCGTTTAGAAGAAATTGTTAAAAAATTTTATCTTGCCGGAGGTACAGCACTTTCTTTATTAATGGGACACAGAAAAAGTGATGATATTGATTTATTTACGATTGATAAATTTGATGTTATGTTGTATTCAAATCTTTTAATGAATAATGATGGTGTGGTTAATCAAACTGCAAACCAAACCATTCACGGTTCAATGCAAAACATTAAGGTATCATTGCTATATTTTCCATATGAATTAATAGATAAAGAAAATCAAAAGGAAATATTTAATATTCCACTTGCATCCATCCGGGATATTGCCTGCATGAAACTACTTGCCATCACACAACGTGGAGAGAAGAAAGATTTTTACGACCTATACGAAATTTTTAAAACCGTTTCTTTGGCAGAACTGAAAATCTCTCTTGAAAAGAAGTTTGGAAGGGATAAACTTAACCTATATAGTGTTGCCCGTGCATTTACATATTTTGATGAAGCGGAAAATTCTCCAGTGCCAGATAGTTTAAATCATACAAAGTGGGATGATGTAAAAAATTATTTTCTTAAAAACGAAAAACAGTTTACAGGTATCCTCCTAGATTAAATAATACAAATAAATTGAAAAATGAATACTCTTGTAAAACCAACAAAAAAAATTCAGAATGAAAATGGTCATTCCTTAAATGGTCATGCTGAATCAAAAAGATTGACAATTCAAAAAACATACAAGCTTTATATTGATGGAAAGTTTCCAAGAACTGAATCCGGTCGTTACAATAAGTTTGAAGATGCAAACGGAAATCATCTTGCAAATATCTGCCGTGCTTCGCGTAAAGATTTGCGTGATTCAATTGTAAGCAACCGGAAAGCTCAACATGATTGGGCAAAAAAAACAGCATACAACAAAGGGCAAATATTATATCGCATAGCAGAAACTTTAGAATCACGCAAAGAACAATTTGTAGCCGTGATGATTCAGCAGGGATATAAATCTTCAGAGGCAAATAAAGAAGTTGCAAACTCCATAGATGCATTGGTTTATTATGCAGGATGGAGCGATAAATACATGCAGGTTTTCAGCAGTGTTAATCCTGTAGAATCTTCTCACTTCAACTTTTCTTATCCTGAACCAACAGGAGTTGCTGGTGTGATTGCGGAAAATAATTCTGCATTGATCGGATTGATAACAATGATTTGTCCTGTTATAGTTGGAGGAAACAGCTGCACAGTTTTATCCTCAGAAAAATATCCTCTTACTGCAATTGATTTTGCAGAAGTATTAAATGCTTCGGATGTTTCCGGAGGAGTTGTAAATATTCTAACCGGTCAGCGAAAAGAATTAATCAGTCATTTTTCATCACACATGGATATCAATGCAATTGTTTATTATGATCTTGAAGAAGCACAAATAAAAACCGTACAAACCAATGCTGCATTAAACGTAAAACGTGTGATTGATTTTTCAAACGATGATGCACTCACTCCTTATCGCATCATGGCTTGCCAGGAAATAAAAACTACATGGCATCCGGTGGGGATTTAAAAAGTTTAAAGTTTGAGGTTTAAAGTTTAAAGTTGGTTGGCACAGTTGACTTTGAACTTGCCCAATTATCCTAATCCTGAAAACTGTCTCAAAAACCTTACATCGTTTTCAGAAAAAATACGCAGGTCATTTATATCATATTGCAACATTGCAATTCGTTCTATTCCCATTCCGAAAGCAAAACCTGTATATTTCTTTTCATCAATACCGCAATTGATCAACACCTGCGGATCAACCATTCCGCAACCGAGAATTTCTAACCAACCGGTGTATTTACAAACGTTGCAGCCCTTGCCTCCACATAATGTGCAGGATACATCTACTTCTGCACTTGGTTCAGTAAAAGGAAAATAAGAAGGACGTAAACGGATTTCTGTTTTCTCTCCAAACATTTCTTTAGCGAAGTATAAAAGTGTTTGTTTAAGATCAGCGAATGAAACATCTTCATCAATATACAAACCTTCCACCTGGTGAAAGAAACAATGCGCACGTGCTGAGATGGCTTCATTGCGATACACACGACCTGGCATGATACTGCGAATAGGTGGCGCTTGTGTTTCCATCAAACGTACTTGTACAGATGATGTATGAGTTCGTAAAGCAAAACCTTGTTCAGAGGCGACTCCCCTCTCTTTTGGAGACGAGTTGGGGGTGAGGTCCGAACCCTTCACAAAAAAAGTATCCTGCATATCACGCGCAGGATGTTCAGGAGGAAAATTTAACGCAGAGAAATTATGCCAGTCATCTTCAATCTCAGGACCATCCGTTACGTTAAAACCAATGCGCTCAAATATTTGCACAATCCGATTACGCACAATCGAAATAGGATGTAATGAACCTAATGAAATTTGTTCACCGGGTAATGTTAAATCAATATCAGTTGAAGCTGTTGATTTATTTTCAAACGAATCTTTGTAAGCAGCAATTTTTTCTTCTGCATGTTGTTTCAACTCGTTTACCAAAGCACCAAAAGCTTTTCGCTGATCAGCTTCCACATTTTTCATGTGCGCAAATAAATCGCCCATCACACCTTTCTTCCCAAGAAATCGAATCCGGAATTGCTCCAGTTCATCCTTTGAAGAAGGAGAAAAATTTTCTACTTCGGTGAGATAAGATTTTATTTGTTCCTGCATCTCTATTAAACGTCATTGCGAGGAACGAAGCAATCTGTTTCATAGCACCAGATTGCTTCGTTCCTCGCAATGACGGGAATTATATTTATTGAATCACTTTCATTTTCATCATCACATCCTTAACAGGCCGATCACCGGGAGCTGTTTGTACAGCAGCAATTTTATCCAGCACATCCAACCCTTCTGTCACTTCCCCATAAACGGTGTAGCCCATATCTAAAAATGGAACTCCGCCAACAGTTGTATATGCTTTGCGTTGTTCGGGAGTAAATGTTTTTCCCATGTTATCCAATTCAGCATTGGTGTACACTTTTCCCTTTGCAATATAAAACTGGCAACCGCTTGATGCCTTTGCAGGATTTTCAGTTCGTGCAGCACACAGCGCACCTTTTTTATGAAACAATGCCGGATTAAATTCTGCCGGAACAGTATATCCAACATCACCGCCACCTAACATTTTACTGGCGGGGGCACCTTTTGATTGTGGATCGCCACCTTGTATCATAAAACCTTTAATAACACGATGAAACAAAAGGCTGTCATAAAAACCTTCACGTGCAAGCTTTAAAAAGTTGTCGCGGTGTTGTGGTGTTTCGTTGTAGAGTTTCACCTTCATGGTGCCATAATCAGTAGTGATTGCTACGATGTGTTCTTTATCCATGTTCTTTTTTGGAGTTGTTTGTGCAAATGTTACAGTAGTGCAAAGTAACAATACAAGTGTTTTTAATTTTATACGATTCATTTTTTTTAGATACTTTTGAAGTGCTTAATTGAGTTGCAATAATAGGAAAAACGATTGAGGTAACTGAATGACATTAAGCCCCTTCATTGATAATTAACATTCTTATATAATGCAAAAAATATTTGTTGCCTTGTTCATTTTGGTGGTTGCCGGATTATGCTTCTCCTGCAAAAAGACAAAGCCTGCCGAGGCAACTGTTACTGTAACTGATACGCTAAACCGACCGGTAGGCGGTGCCACTGTGGTGCTTCGGCAGGACAGTGTTGTAAATACTACTACCGGGGTAAGAGCTGATATTTACCAGGAGAAAACAACCGGAGGAGATGGCACTGCACATTTTGAATTTGAATGGGAAGCGGTTTTAAATGTAGAAGTATCCAAGGGTTCATTATCAGCTAAAGATTATATCCGGCTTGAACAAAGTAAAACCGTTTCCAAAACAATTATCGCGAAGTAAACCCTAATCTTCTTCTGTTTTAAAATATTCAACCACCGCCTGTTTCAATAAAAAATCCTGTTCACCTAAAGTCATTCGTGGTAATGATTGTGTTTTTTCCCAGTGTGGCCATCCTTCGTCATCTAATCCCTTAAGTTCATAATAACCATAAATACTCAATAACCTACAGGTAGCTATATGCATTAAATCCTGTTTCTGGTCTTTGGTAAATTTTTTAAATCCCTGACCCAGTTCCTGAACACCGATTAAAAACAACACACCTTGTAAATCAAGATCCGCATCAAACTGTTTCGATAGTTGATTCTGCAATTCCTCCCATTGCACTTTTAATTCTTCTACATTTTTTATGTGGAGCATTTTGCAAAATTAATTTAACCGCTGTCATGCCGAACTTGTTTCGGCATATCTCTAAAAGATTAAAAGCGAAAAGATGCTGAAACAAGTTCAGCATGACAATAAATCTTCCAATTTTGTGCGCATGGTAAAAGGATGGCAGAAATGGTTATGGGGAGGGTTGGGATGGGCTGTAGGCGGACCCATCGGTGCAATCATTGGGTTTGCTTTGGGTTCAATGACGGAAGGGCAAGGTGTGCAGGTTTATACTGCTGAAAATAACAAGGTAAACACACCAGGAGATTTCGGCTCGGCCCTTTTAGTGCTGTGTGCAGCATTGATGAAGGCAGACAACCAACTATTAAAAAGTGAACTGGATTATGTAAAACAGTTTTTTGTACGGCAGTTTGGTGTTGAAAGTACACAACAGCGGATGTTGTTGTTTCGTGAAATATTAAAACAGGATATTCCATTAGAACCTGTGTGTGTTCAGATTCGACAGCATATTGATTATTCATCAAGATTAGAATTGATGCATTTGCTTTTTGGTTTGGCTAATGCTGATGGAAATGTTAATGAACAGGAATTAAATTTATTAAAACAAATCGGAGATTACACCGATATTGAAACTGCTGATTTTCTTTCGTTGCAGGCAATGTTTGTAAAAGATAAAAAAGCTGCTTACCAGATTCTTGAAATAGACCCTACGGTGAATGACGAAGAAGTTAAAAAAGCTTATCGCAAAATGGCAATGAAATATCATCCTGACAAAGTACATCATTTAGGTCCTGAGTTTCAGAAAGACGCACAGGAGAAATTCCGTAAGATTAATGAAGCATATGAAGTGGTTAAGAAGGAAAGGGGCATTGTTTAATGTGCTGATAATAGGATATGCTGGTGTGCTAATGAAAAGAAATGTGTTGATTAGGTTAACTGAGTTGATTCGTAATATTCGTTCCTGATTTGTTAATTAGTATGCATCAATGAACTATCTTGATATTATAATTGCCATCCCACTTTTATATGGAGCGTGGAAAGGATTTCAACGGGGTTTGATTTTCGAAATTGCCATGATCATCGGTTTGATACTTGGATTTTATATTGCGTTTAAGTTTCTCCACTTCTTTGAACAGATCGTTTCAAAATACATCAGCAGCAGCGGAAATTTTTTACCTTACTTAACTTTTTTCCTTGTATTTATTTCGGTGATCGTGCTAATGATACTGCTTGCAAAATTGCTGGAAGGAATTTTAAAAATTACTGCGCTTAACACTTTTAATAAAATTGCAGGAGCGGTTTTCGGAATTATAAAATTTGCTTTAGTATTGAGTTTTCTTCTTGCTCTTTTAAAACCTGTTGATTTACGGATGGGCTTATTTAATCAACAAACAAAAAACGAATCTTTTTTATACAATCGGGTTTTAAAAATTTCACATTATTTATTTCCTGCATTACAGGATGTGAAAAAAGAGTTTCAGCATAGGGTTGGATAATGCATTTTTACATTTTTCGCAAACGCATTGCACTGTGATGAATGGTTATAATATCTATTCTGTTTTTATTAATAATCTTATAAATCATGCGATAATTTCCAAGGATAATTTCCCTGATTTTCTTATTGTTTTTTTCCGGAACTATTCTTCCGGCAAACGAATGAGTGGTGAGAATTTGGACTGCGTAGAAAAATCGTTGGGTTTGTATAATTGAATAGACTTCAGAATTTTGTGAAATAAAAACCGCAATCGCATCAATATCATTTAAAGCGCGATTAGTCCAGTTTATTTCAACCATTTCTTAAGCTTCTTTTTTGCTTCAACGGTTGAATGAACATTTCCATTGGCGGAATCCATTAAACCTTCCTCAATTTTTTGTAAAAGGATGATACGATCAAATACATCTTCAACTGAAAACTCATCTGGCATTTCACGCAAGGAAGCAATAACTTTTTTCTTGTTAAGCATTCTAATTTTATTTTATTCAAAGTTACAAATTAGAATGAAGTTTTTAATTAACACATAACAATAAGATAGTTATTCAACTCTCCATCACCATCTTCACTCCCGGCAATTCTTTTCCTTCCATGTACTCAAGCAAAGCACCACCACCGGTTGAAACATAACTCACTTTATCTGCCAGACCAAATTGTTTAATTGCAGCAGCGGAATCACCTCCTCCAATTAAAGAGAACGCACCATTCGCTGTTGATTTAACAATCGCATTGGCAATTTCTTTTGTTCCTTTTTCAAACTTCGGCATTTCAAAAACACCCATGGGTCCATTCCATAAAATGGTTTTTGATTGAAGAATTACTTCGGTAAAATTTTTAATTGCTTTTTCTCCAATATCCAAACCCATCCATCCCTCAGGAATATCCATGTTATCACTTAAAGAAGTATTTGCGTCCTTATCAAATTTATCTCCAAGCACTGAATCAGGAGGTAATAATAAATTCACTCCTTTTTCTTTTGCCATATTTATAATCTTTAATGCAAGATCAAGTTTATCTTCTTCCACTAACGAAGTTCCGACCTTTCCTCCTTTAGCTTTAAAAAACGTGTACGCCATTGCTCCACCAATAATCAAATGATCCACTTTATCCATTAACCGTTCAATGATCAAAATCTTATCACTTACTTTTGCTCCACCCATAATTGCTGTGTAAGGCTTTTGTGCATTATTTAAAACACGGTCAGCATTTTGTAATTCGCCAGCCATCACATAACCAAATAAACTTTTTCCTTTAAAGTATTTTGCAATTACAGCGGTGGAGGCATGTGCACGGTGAGCTGTACCGAAAGCATCATTCACATAAACATCTCCTAAAGCAGCTAACTTTTGTGCAAAAACTTCATCACCTTTTTCTTCTTCTTTATAAAAACGAAGGTTCTCAAGCAACAACACTTCACCTGGTTTTAAATTCTTCGCCATTTTATCAGCATTGTTTCCAATGCAATCATCAGCAAACAGAACATTTACATTCAGCAATTCAGATGTTTTATTCACTGCATGTTGAAGTGTAAATTTTACTTTGTCAATACTTCCATCTTCTTTTAATTTTTTCAACGGTCTTCCCAAATGACTCATCAGGATGGCACTTCCTCCATCTTCCAGAATTTTTTTAATAGTGGGTATTGCAGCCCTTATCCGGTTATCATCAGTAATTTTAAATTGCTTATCAAGCGGCACATTAAAATCTACGCGCACAAGGGCTTTTTTGCCTGAGAAATTAAAATTATCTATTGTTTTTAGTTGCATAATATCTTTACAAATAATTATAATACTTTAATTCCTGTTCGTTTTATTTCGATTATGAAAGGATCATCTGAATTGAATTCTTCAGTATTGAAATGATGAACTTCAACATCAGGAAACATATAATTAATCAATGCAGTTTGTTTGGTGTTAACTATGATGTTTTTCCCAAAAGAGTCTGCAATCAAAGCTAAATCAATATCCGAATTAATTGTTGCATTACCTTTTGCAAATGATCCGAAAAGAAAAGCTTCAGAAACAGGAATTCCCCGCTCTAAACAAGTTTCGGTAAATTTCCTGGCTATTTCTGTTGCATTTGTTCTATTAACCATTGCTGTTGTTTTTTAGTTGTTTCAATGTATTTGAAACACATTTCCTTTGAAATTGTGCTTTCCATTTTTTAAAATGCATCAATATATCTTCCATGTGACTGGAATTGATTCATCTCTGCAAAGAATTCTATTTGCTCATTTGTTAAAGTCTGATTGCTTTCTTTCAGCAAACGCAATAAATTATGTATGTATGGATAATGAAGATTGTGATTGCGGTGAATCCAAAGCGCCTTACAGAGTTTTTCTAAAACAAGATGCGCCCAAAACAAGGAGTGTGCAAAATATCCTGCATTTGCAAGCGCTTCAGAAGCACCTAAATCATCTTCGGATTGTTTAATTAGCATAGTAATATATTCCTGTTCAGTCATTATCGGTTTATCATCCTTCGATACAAAAATATAATATCTAAATTGTTAATCGGGGCTGTAAAAAAATGGTGACTGTAAATCTTTAGATATACTTTTGCCTTATGCTTTTTAAAGAAGTAATCGGTCAGAGTGAAGTGAAAGAAAGACTCATTCAATCTTATCGTGATGGACGTTTAAGTCATGCACAACTTTTGTCAGGACCCGAAGGTTCAGGTGTGTTTCCGCTTGCATTGGCTTTTGCTCAATATATCACTTGTGAAAATCCTGGTGAAACGGATAGTTGTGGCACCTGTACTTCATGTGCTAAAAATGCTAAAATGGTTCACCCCGATGTGCATTATTCTTTTCCTGTTGCCACAGTTCGTGACGTTAAGAAACCAAAGAGCCTTGATTTTATGCCTGAGTTCCGGCAAACCGTTTTAGAAAATCCTTACCTGGATCTGAATGATTGGTTTGGAGAATTAGATACTGAAAACAAACAAGGCTTTATGTCAGTAGAAGAAAGTGCTGACATAAACCGCAAGTTAAATCTGAAAAGTTTTGAGTCTGAGTTTCGTATTTTGTTAATGTGGATGCCCGAAAAAATGAAAACGGAAGCAGCTAACAAACTTTTAAAAATTATTGAAGAACCGCCTGAGAAAACCATATTTCTTTTAGCGACTGAAAATCGCGACCAGCTTTTGCCAACAATCTTATCGCGTTTGCAAATGATTAAAGTAAAACGAATTGCTGATGCTGAAATACAACACACTTTGCAAACGCAATATCAGCTGAGCGAAGAAAATGCACGCACCATTGCTCATTTATGCGAAGGAAATTTTCATACTGCCCAATCACTCGCACAACAGGAACAAGGTACTGACCGGTTTGAAAAACAATTTCTTGAATGGATGCGTTTATGTTTTAATCCATATAAAAACACTTCTAAAATTTTAAGTTGGGTAGATGAAAAAAGCAAGATTGGACGCGAGCAGCAAAAAAGTTATTTGCAATGCTGCATTCAAACCATCAGAGAATGTATGATCATGCAATTGAATGAGAGCCGGCTTATCCGGTGGGATGAACAGCAGTTCAGTACATTAAAAGATTTCGTTCGTTTTATAACGCCTTCCAATATTCAAAATGTCACTGAAGCGCTCAACAACGCTTGTTATCATATAGAGCGTCAGGCCAATCCCAAAATTTTATTCTTAAATTTGTCCTTGCAGATACATGTAATGTTACATGAAAAACAAGCTGCAGCAGTTTGAAGTTTAAAGTCTAAAGTTTAAAGTTGGGAATCCAACAAAAATTAAACATTACTTTAAACTTTAGACTTTAAACTTTGAATTAGGTTATGGGATGCGGAAGTTGTTCAACTACTACAGATAATGGTACTCCGGCTGGATGCAAGAGCAATGGCACTTGTGGCACCAGCGGATGCAATCAATTGAATGTTTATAACTGGCTTGCGGACATGCAATTGCCGGAAGGTCAAAAACCATTTGATATTGTGGAGATTCGTTTTAAAGGAAGCCGGAAAGAATTTTTCAGGAACGTTAATGATATTCCTGTCAAAGTGGGAGATATGGTTGCCGTTGAAGGTTCTCCCGGACATGACATAGGCGAAGTGAGCATGGTGGGAGAGCTCGTGCGTTTCCAGATGAGAAAGAAAGGTGTTAATGAAGGATCCACAGAAGTTAAAATGCTTTACCGGATAGCCCGTGGTTTGGATATTGACAAATACAAAGAAGTGAAAGCAAAAGAATTTGTCACCATGCACCGCTCACGCACCATTGCTTTGCATCTTAATTTAAAAATGAAACTGAGTGATGTGGAATTCCAGGGTGATGGAAAAAAAGCAACCTTTTATTATACTGCTGATGACCGTGTTGATTTTCGGGAGTTGATTAAAAAACTTGCCGATGAATTTAAGATAAGAGTGGAGATGCGTCAAATCGGGATGAGACAGGAAGCAAGCCGCTTAGGCGGAATTGGCTCCTGCGGACGTGAGCTTTGTTGCTCCACATGGCTTACTGATTTTAAAATTGTTTCCACCAGCGCTGCCCGTTATCAGAATTTATCATTGAATCCATTAAAACTTGCCGGTCAGTGTGGCAAGTTAAAATGTTGCCTGAATTATGAATTGGATAGTTACATGGATGCGATAAAAGACATACCTGATTCATCTGTAAAATTATTGACTGAAAAAGGGATTGGTTCACATCGCAAGACGGATATCTTTAAACGCCTGATGTGGTTTGCTTTCCAGGAAGAAAATCCTGAAGTGAAAGAAGGATGGGGAAATGCTGATAGCTGGGTTCCATTGAGTGTGGATCGTGTAAAAGAAATTATTGCACTCAATAAGCAGAATATAAAAGCAGGTGATGTAGGTCATGTAGTGTTAAAGCATAAAGAAAAACCACAATTCGATTTTAAAGACGTGGTGGGTCAGGATTCATTAACGCGGATGGATACAGCCCGAAAGAAGAAGAAGAAGAAAAGAAAACCGGGTAATAATCCGCAAAGTGGTGGACAAAATCAACAGCAAAAACCTAATGCTCCGCAAAAACCCACTGCATAATTTTTTGTTTTTTCTGCTTTTGATTTTTTGTTCAATCGGGATAAACAGTTGTGATAATTCACGTGTTTTTGAAGAGAATAAAAAGATTGAAAAAAATAACTGGAACCAGGATGATGCCCTTGTTTATTTAGTGAACATAACGGATACCGTTAGCCCTAACGATGTTTATCTCAATGTACGGAACGCAGGATTTTATCCTTTCAGCAATTTGTTTTTATTCCTCAACACTCATTTTCCGCAAGGACAAATTGATCGTGACACAGTTGAAATAACACTTGCTTCTCCTGATGGTAAATGGCTCGGTGACGGACTGGGTGATATTTATGATAACCGTGTTTTGTTTCATCGCAATGTTCGTTTTCCGCAGGCTGGTGAATATCGTTTTGAAATTTTACAGGCTATGCGTGTGAATCCGTTGCCGGGAATAATGGATGCGGGCATAAGGATTGAGAAATCAGCTGCGAATAACGAATAAATACGAATGTACAAATGAAAAGCACCCTTAAAAAAATTATTCTTTTTGTTTTGTTTCCGATTTTATCTTTTGCCCAGACAGAAACATTTAATCTTTACCATCCTGAAGCTGATGCAAAAGCGGAAGTAAATGCAGCAGTAAAAAAAGCAGCAGCAGAACATAAACATGTTTTGTTGATGATAGGTGGCAACTGGTGTAAGTGGTGCAGGATTTTTGATAAGTTTCAACATTCAAATTATGCTGTTGATTCAGCTCTGAATAATAATTTCGTTTTTCAGCATGTAAATTACAGCAAGGAAAATAAGAATTCAGAATTATTGACTGAGCTGGAATTTCCGCAGCGGTTTGGCTTTCCTGTTTTTGTGGTATTGAATGAAAAAGGACAACGCATCCACACACAAAACTCTGCTTATCTTGAAAAAGGTGAAGGATATGAAGTAGAAAAAGTGGTGGAGTTTTTAGATCAATGGCGATACGGAGCGCTGAAGGCGGAGAATTATAAGTAGTGATAAATCTCAAGTAATTATTAAAAGAAAAAGGAAGCATGATATATACTTCCTTTTTCTTTTTACAATTAATTTTAAACTGACAATACGCTATTCCATTTTCATTTTGGCAAACCTTCCTTTGCCTTTGTCTTCAGTATAGACAATGATTTCATTAGAGGCACCATCTACATAAATTTCCGCATCTTCAGGAGGGAAAAACTGTATGTTTCTTTCCTGTATCGGTGCAAAACAATAGGTTTCATTTTTATATGCTACCTCATGTTTCATTTTACTGTCAGGAGTGATTTTGGAATAAACCATATTGCTGCCATGAATATACATTTGAGTTTTCAAATCTTTTGGTTCGTAATCTGGCTTTGATAATCTCTCCACATTTTTAGGGTGCTCATTATAAAAAAGATAAAGATCATTATTGTTTAGCACCGCTATATATTGTTTAAACACATGTGGCTGATCGGAAGTAACAACTCCATTTCTAAGAGGAGAATTTGCGATCCACTCAAACTCACCTTTTGCATTGATTTTAGCAACAATAACATCCATGTATTCATACATAAACATTTTTCCTACTGTCCAGGGATTGGCTCCTGAAGCAATCGCAGCAATATCAGTTCCCATGCTCATTGGGTTGTTTGGCTTATCAGTAACGTTAACTGTATATTGTTCTCCAATCAAATAAAAATCTTCACCGCTGGGGATCACATAATCTACTTTGTAATTCATGCCTCTTGCTTTTTTCTGATTCGATTCAAGAGCTGTTAAAATTTTTGCATCAAATATTTTAACTGCCTTTCCTTCTATTGCACCTGTGGTATTATTAATTTTATAGTTAAACACTCCCACATCCACCAGATCTCTTCCTCTCCTTTCAACTATATCTTTGAAAAAACCTGCAATAACAATATTCTTTTGTTTATTCATTGCGAATTGAACATCATACACCAGGTATTCAGGATTTAAATCAAGCTTAACAGTTATGGGTGTCTGGCTTTCTGATTTAAGGATATCCAGTCCTGCATTATAGCGCTCATCTTTTTTATCATCCTTTTTCAGCTTGTCATTATATGCATAATAAATATCATCATTATCATTAAGCATCAAGCCAAGGAAACCTGTAGTCTCTTTTATTTTATTGTAGTTCCATGCAAACCATGGATTATTTCTCTTTAAGAATTTAGAAACCGTTTTAGTCCAGACAATTTTTTGATTAGCTGCATCATATAAAACAAAATCTGTTTTATATTCAGCTTCTTTATTTGGCTTATGAGTGGTTTTTAAAACAATCTTTGTCTTAGATTGATTTTCTGCCAGAATAAAATCAATAAATTCATAATGATCAGTACTTCTTGAAGCAAATTCAGATGGTGAAGAAGAAACCGTTCCATCAGAAGAAACTGTTTTATAATAAAGAGTCATGATGTCTTTGTCTTTATCATAAGTGCGATAAAAAACATATACTTTATTGGCTGCAAAAATCACATCTACAATTTTTGTTTTTTCAGTAGGAATTTCCACTTCTTTTGAAAACACAGTGCTAAGTTTTGCTTTATCAAATTTTTCGATAAGGTAACTTGTACCTTTTCCTTTTGTACGAATACGGTAAGCATAAAAGAAGCCATCTTCGCCTTCAATCATCCGGTTCATTTTGTTGTTTTCATCATTATTCAAAGGAGGACCTTCGCTAACCTTTACCTGTGCAAAGGAGTTTGTCACTAATAAGATACTCGTGAGTATCAAGAAGTACTTTTTTGTTTTAGACATATTTTTTAGTTTTAATAGTAAGATAAGAGGGAAAGGAAATTTTCGCGGGCAAATATATATTTATTCTTTTGGTTTGAGTGATTTAAAATAAGGATGAACGCTCTTCAACTATTTCCCCTGATCGTTGCTGGTATTCTCATCAAACTTTAATTCCGAGTGACACTGAATTTAACAACAGTCTTAATGCAATTTTACTTTTTGCTAATTGTGTTATCATAAAAATTTTTGAATCTTAAGTTGGCAAATTTTTTAACTCGATTGTCATAGCGGAAATTTATTTTTCATTTTTTTAAAATAATATCCCCTAAAATAACAAACAAACTTTGCAGCATCATGCAGCCATCAACCACATACCTGTAATAAATTACTGAACCGTTAATTTTTGCTTTGCTTATTACGATTGCAGTAATAACAGCAGATAATAATAAAGTAATCTTTATATAATCATGTCCATTATAAAAAAGAATACTGAATGTAAAAAGCACTAAGCATAATATAGAAATAATTCTTGTGTACTTCTCTCCTGCTAATGAAGCAATGGTTACAATTCCGTGTTTGCGATCAGCATCCACATCACGTAAGTTAAAAACAATGCAAATGGAAAGCATAAATAAAAACCGTTGAAGAAAAAGCGTTAAGTGCACGTTGGTGTTCCACTCTGATGCGAGTGGAAAAACAACGGTTACTGCTGACCACGCCAATGCCAGTACAATTACTTTCATGACTGGGAAAGCCCGCAATCCCTTCCATGAACCAATGGAAATAAAATAACCGAAGCAGGAAATTAAAATCAGCAACAGCAAAATAATTTCTGTAAGTGATAATGTTTTAATAACGAGTATGAACAGGAACAGCAATTGAATTGCCATTGCTATGATCCATTTTTTGTTCAGATGAATTCTTGTTGGTTTAAATGGAAACCTGATTCCTGATGCTGCTAACTGGTAAACAATGATGGTGGAAAAAAAAACGATGCAGTATTTTAACGGATCAAATGTTTCAATACCACTCATCAGCAAAGTCTGCTTCACCATGAGCATTGCTGTAAAAGCCAGGAAAAGATGATGAATAATAATAGCTCTGTAACCCTGCTTCATGCATGAGGCACAAAAAAAATATTAAGGATTGGTAACACTGTAAATAATTAATCCGGCAAGACCGGCACTTAAACCTATATACCCCCACTTAAGACTCTGCTGAATTTTGATATTCCGGGCTTTCTTGTCATAACCATAACGATAGGCTTCGGTTGTAGAATAAGGCATATCGTAATCTTTCGGAATCTCCATTTTTGGAGGATCAAAACGACCAATTATCACACTGTATAATATAGGAACGGGTAACGAATAAAAAGATAACAAGCTTGCTCCTACTCCAAAAATTCCTGCGCTTCCGGTAATAGAAGGCTTATTATAAAAAAGCTTTGCCGCTTGCTCACCGCGGATGTAATTTCTAGCTTCATCAATTGTAAAAGTCAGCGAATCTTCCACGAAAATCAAGTCTTCGGTACCATCCTCATTTTTTATTGAAAACACATCATACCTCTCCACCATTCGTAATCTATCCCGCTTATCATTTGCTTTTTTATACCTGATATAAATATCGTCAACCGTATAATTTTTAATTTCAATTTCATTACCATTCAACAACAGCATTTTCTTTTGAGCAGATACGTTGGCAGCAGAAAAGAATAACAATAAAAAAAGCAATTGGATTGTTGAGCGGAGTTTCATATACAAATTGATTACAGTTCAAAACTAATCATTTTCATTTTGCATACAGGCAAATACTAAACCACCCTGATCTCATTTTCCTACCTTTGCACTTCAAATTTATTATCATGAGTTATTATCGTTTTGTTGACCGTCATATCGGACCTGATGCACGCGAAACTGCTGAAATGCTGAAGACTATCGGAGTTAATTCTGTTGATCAGCTGATCAATGAAATTATTCCTTCGGATATCCGGTTAAAAGAAGAATTGAATCTTCCGGAAGCTCAGGAAGAGCATGTTTTTCTAACTGATTTAAGAAGAAAAGCTGCACAGAATAAAATCTATCGTTCATACATTGGTCTTGGATATTATAATACAATAGTTCCCGGAGTTATTCAGCGTAACGTGTTGGAAAATCCGGGTTGGTACACGGCATACACTCCTTACCAGGCAGAAATTGCACAGGGAAGAATGGAGGCACTTTTGAATTTTCAAACAATGGTTACTGACCTTACCGGTATGCAGCTTGCCAATGCTTCTTTATTAGATGAGGCAACTGCTGCTGCTGAAGCAATGACCATGTTGTTTCATACAAGAAGTAAAGAAGCAATAAAAAACGGAAGCAATAAATTTTTTGTAGCGAATGGTTGCTTTCCGCAAACGATGGATGTTTTAAAAACACGTGCAAATCCACTGGGTATTGAACTGGTGGAAGGTGATGCAAAGAGCTTTGACTTTGATAAAAGTTTTTTTGCTGTGATACTTCAATACCCCGATGCTGATGGAGCGGTGATAGATCATTCAGCATTTGCATCCAGTTGTAAAGAAAACAATATCCGCATTGTGGTGGCTGCTGATATTTTATCATTGGTACTGCTTACTCCTCCCGGTGAATGGGGTGCCGATGTAGTGGTTGGATGCACACAGCGTTTCGGTGTGCCGATGGGTTATGGCGGACCGCATGCTGCTTTTTTTGCAACGCATGAAGAGTACAAGCGTGATATTCCAGGTCGTATTATCGGAGTATCTGTTGACATAATGGGCAAGACCGCTTTGCGTATGGCATTGCAAACACGCGAACAACATATAAAACGTGATAAAGCAACTTCCAATATTTGTACTGCACAGGTCTTGCTTGCAGTGATGGCGAGCATGTATGGCGTTTATCACGGATCAAAAGGATTGAAATCAATTGCTGCTGATGTGCATTTACGTGCGGTTACATTGGCAGAAGGATTGCGAAAGCTGAATTATAAAATTATTCACGACCAGTTTTTTGATACGGTAAAAGTTTTTGCCGGTGATAAGTTAAATGCTGTTCGTGCTGCTGCTGATAAAGCATTGATTAATTTTCGTTATACAGATGATCAGCATATCATTATTGCATTTGATGAAACCACTGAGCATGCTGATGTAACTGAGGTGATTTCCATTTTTGCTGAAGCTACAGGGGTTAATTATAAACGCAATGGAATTGATGCGACTGTTCAACCTGTCATTAAAGATGATTTGAAACTTGCACGTAAATCAGAATTTTTAACACATCCTGTTTTTCACGCGCATCACAGCGAAACAAATATGCTTCGCTACATTAAAAAATTAGAGAATAAAGATCTTGCACTTAATCACAGCATGATTGCATTGGGTTCATGCACAATGAAGCTGAATGCAACAAGTGAGATGATGCCATTGAGCTGGCCATTGTGGAACAGTATTCATCCGTTTGCTCCTGTTGAACAGGCACAGGGTTATGCACAGGTTATAAAAGAACTGGAAGAATATTTATGCACCATCACAGGATTTGATGCAGTATCACTTCAGCCAAACTCAGGAGCACAGGGTGAGTATGCAGGATTAATGGCAATACATGGATACTTTAAAGCAAAAGGAGAAACACAACGTGATATCGTTTTAATTCCTCAGTCAGCACATGGAACAAATCCTGCAAGTGCGGTGATGGCCGGATGGAAAGTGGTGGTGGTGAAATGTGATGAATTAGGAAATGTGGACATCAATGATTTAAATGCAAAAGCAACTTTACATAAAGATAAGCTTGCTGCAATTATGATTACCTATCCCAGTACACATGGAGTGTATGAGGAAGGCATTCGTGAAATAACCAAAATTGTTCACGATAATGGTGGACAGGTTTATATGGACGGAGCAAATATGAATGCACAGGTGGGATTAACAAGCCCCGGTATGATTGGTGCTGATGTTTGCCATTTGAATTTACATAAAACATTTTCCATTCCGCATGGAGGTGGAGGACCCGGCATGGGACCAATTGGTGTGAAAAAACATCTTGCTCCTTATCTGAGTAATCACCCAATTATTTCTACCGGAAAAGATAGAACAGGAACTGCAGTAAGTGCAGCACCGTGGGGAAGTGCATTGATCTTAATTATCAGTTATGCTTATATAAGACTGCTTGGTCGCGATGGTGTTAAAAAATCAACGGAGTATGCAATTCTCAATGCCAATTACATCAAAAGAAAATTAGAACAACATTATCCTATATTATATAAAGGAACCAAAGGGCATGTTGCGCATGAAATGATTTTAGATTGCAGAAGCTTTAAACAAACTGCAGGGATAGAAGTAACAGATATTGCAAAGCGATTAATGGATTATGGATTTCACGCACCTACTGTTGCGTTTCCTGTTGCCGGAACATTAATGGTGGAACCAACCGAGAGTGAGTCAAAAAATGAAATGGATCGTTTTTGTGAAGCAATGATCTCTATTCGTGAAGAAATTCGCGCTATTGAAACAGGCAATGCTGACCGGATTAATAATGTTTTGATTAACTCCCCACATACTGCAACAGAAGTTACGGCTGATGAATGGCAACATCCTTATTCGCGACAGCAGGCTGCTTATCCTGCGCCATGGATTGCTGAAAATAAATTCTGGCCATCTGTTAAAAGAGTTGATAATGCTTATGGTGACCGGAATTTAATTTGTACCTGTCCGGATATGAGCAGTTATGAGGATGTATTGGTTTCCTGAAGCGAAAAATTCTTTCTTTAAAAATAATCCTGGAAATTTTTTCCGGTTAAAAATCCTTTCAAAGCATTCTGACCTTTTCTTTCGTTCTCAATTGAGAACGAAAAATTAATTTACGGATCATTTTATATCCTGACCAATACTATTAATCCGAACCGGGTTTTTCTCCATTGGCAGTTATCGACCATAGTTGAGTTATACCATTAGCTAATATAAAATAGACCAAATTTTCCCCCTCTCCTTTGGGAGAAGGGGCGGGGGTGAGGCGAAAAGAAAAAAACTGTTTTATATTAGCTAATGGTATTATTAGTTTTTATGGAGTTTAATTATTTTTTTCTGGTAACACCCTCAACAATACCTGATTAAGTACCCCCTGTTTTAAAGATAAAATAGAAAAAAGAGAGGTTGAATAAAAAATAATTTAGAAAAAGCGAAACCTTTTTTTAAACAATAAGTAAAAACACTATAAAAACAAAAATGAAAAACAAATACATTAATCTTAATCGCAACAAAATGAGGCTTGTCCCAAGACAAAGTACCGGATTACGTCACCGTAATCTATTTGTCGTATCCATTGCAATATTGGCAATAATGGGTTTTGCTACACTTATGCTTAACCTTGCTCCCTCCACTAAAACGTATAGTGCTACTAACGGTGATTACCGTTCAGTAGCAACAGGTGACTGGAGTGCTTTCACCACATGGCAAAAATATAATGGAAGCGCATGGGTATCTGCCAATGCTGCTCCTTTATCTTCTGATGGTGTCATCACCATCCAAAGCGGACACACCGTAACTATCTCTTCAAATATTACTGCTGATCAGATAGAGATTGATTCTGGTGGCACAGTTAATTTGATAAGTGGAAAAACATTAACGCTTGATAATGGTACAGGAACAGATCTTGACGTATCGGGCACCTTTAAAAATGCAGGTACAGTAACCATTAATCCAAGTGCAAGCATTGCTTTTGAAAACGGTGGTAAGTATCAACATAATTTCACCAACATTGCAGGCACCATACCCACCGCTACCTGGAATACAGGTTCAACATGTGAGGTGATTGGTTATACTTCTAATAACGATGCACCAGCAGGGCTTCAGGCATTTTACAATTTCACCTGGAATTGCCCTTCTCAAAGCAAGGATATCAATTTAGAGGGAGGATTAACGGATGTGAATGGAGATTTTACCGTTCTCAACACAGGTAATCAAGAGTTAAGATTGTCTATGGTGGGATCTACCATTTCAATAGGAGGTGATCTTAATATCCAAAACGGAAAGCTGATTACATCCATAAGAAAACATAATGATGATACCGTAAATATTGCAGGTAACTATATTCAGACAGGAGGAGTCTTTGCTGATAAAGCATCATCAAGCACAGCAGTGGTAAATGCTTTTGGTAATTGGTCACAAACCGGAGGTTCCATTTCCGAAAAGGGTAAAACAACCAATATGCAGATTTACTTTAGCAAAGCGGGAAAACAAACATTTACCGCATCAGCTAACCATGTATCTGGCGATATTGATTTTATTGTAAAAACCGGCAGTGCTCTGGATATGTCAACAAGCATTTTATTAGGAAATGATTTTACGCTGGAGAATGGTTCTACCTTAATGATTGGATCAGAAGATGGAATAGAAGCAAAAGGAAAATCAGGAAATATCCAGACATCACGACAAAGGAATTTTAACACTTTGGCTAATTACGTTTATAATGGCTTGGTTCTCCAGGTTACAGGCAAAGGATTGCCTGCTACAGTGCGTAATCTGGAAATTAATAACAGCACAGGAGTTACCCTCACCAATTCAGTGCAGGTAAGCAATAATTTAATTCTTACAGAAGGCCGTGTTATTACAGAAAAGAAAGAGGAATTGTGGGTTACCAACACCTCCGCTTCGGCAATTTCAGGTCAGTCAGACAGCAGTTATGTGGATGGTTTGTTGCGTAGAAATAT
>JANLUX010000315.1:0-9343 GCA_031363705.1 Bacteroidota bacterium | reverse complement strand
AAGAAGTTTATTAATTCAAACTTATTTCTCTTTCATGAAAAAAATTTATCATTTGAGCAATTGCACCACCTGCCAGCGCATTTTAAAGGAATTAAAACCAAAGAAAGATTTTGTTTTGCAGGATATCAAAACAGAATCAATAACACCGGAGCAATTAGATGAAATGAAAAAACTATCAGGAAGTTATGAATCACTTTTCAGCCGTATTGCATTAAAGTTTCGTTCATGGAAACTGAATGAAAAAATATTGACTGAAAAAGATTATCGCAAATACATTTTAGAAGAATATACTTTTCTTAAACGACCGGTAATTATTCTGGATGATAAAATTTTTATTGGCAACTCACCTAAGAATGTTGCAGCAGCCAAAGCTGCAATGAAATGAGTAAAGCAGTAAAAGCACATCTGGCAGTATTAACTGCAAATATTATTTATGGCGCAAACTACTTAACAAATTAAGGGCGCATTCTTAATTTATGCAATAACCTTAGACTTTATACTTCAAACTTTAAACTCCTATTTTTGCCCTTCACAAAAACAAAAAATAAATATGGTCAAATCCATGACCGGCTTTGGAAGTGCAAGCAATGATATTTCCGGAACTGCAGTAACAGTAGAAATAAAATCATTGAACAGTAAGTTTCTTGAAATGGCGTTGAGGTTGCCTTCGATGTATCGTGATAAGGAACTGGAATTGCGTGCTGAGTTAGGTAAGTTGATTGAACGTGGTAAAGTTGATGTTAGCATTAACATCGGAAACGGAGCAAGTGACATCTCACGCAAAAGCAATATCAACAAAGAAATTTTTAAAGCATACTATGAAGAGTTAAAATTGCTGCGTGATGAATTAAATATAAGTGATCAGTTGATTTTGGAAACGGTTATTAAACTTCCGCAGGTTTTAGGAAACGATAAAACTGAAGGTGATGAAGAGCAGTGGAAAGCAATTAATGTTTTATTAAAAGAAGCGGTAGAAAAATTTAATTCATTCCGTGAGCAAGAGGGGAAAGTAATAGAAGATGAATTAACACTTCGCATTAATAATATTTTAAAGTTATTGATTGAAGCAGAAAAATTCGAGAAAGGAAGGATTGAAAATATCCGCGAACGGCTACATAAAAATATAGCAGAAATAAAAGAAGCTACAACTATTGATGAAAACCGCTTTGAGCAGGAATTAATTTTTTATGTGGAGAAGTTCGATATTACGGAAGAGAAATTACGCTTGCGAAGCCATTGTGATTATTTTATTGAATCACTGAAAAGTAAAGAAGCAAACGGAAAAAAATTAGGATTCATTACCCAGGAATTAGGTCGTGAGATTAACACACTTGGTTCAAAAGCAAATGATGCAAGCATGCAGCGTGCTGTGGTGGAAATGAAAGATGAATTGGAAAAATTAAAAGAACAACTTGCAAACGTTCTGTAAATTATGAGTATTCCTTATGAAAAACTGGTTTTGTTTTGTGGACCATCAGGAAGTGGCAAAACAACAATTGTTCATCACCTGTTAAAAAAATTTCCTGAACTTACTTTTTCTGTTTCTGCAACCACCCGTGCGAAACGTGCGAATGAAATGGATGGAAAAGATTATTATTTTCTAACCGTTGATGAGTTCAAGCGTAAAATGCACCGCCATGAATTTTTAGAGTGGGAAGAAGTTTATAAAGACCGTTTTTACGGAACATTAAAATTGGAAGTAAGACGTATTCTTGATGAAAGCAAAGTAGTTTTGTTTGATGTGGATGTGGAGGGCGGAATAAATATCCGCAGCCATTATCCAAAGCAAATACTGGATGTATTTGTGATGCCGCCATCAGTTGACGAGTTGCATAAACGATTAGTTGCACGTGCAAGTGAGAGTGAGGATTCACTTGCAAAACGTGTTTCAAAAGCAGAGAAGGAGTTGGAATATGCACACCGGTTTAACAATGTGATTGTAAATGATAAGCTTGATATAGCATTAAAAGAAGCCGAAGTTTTAGTTGACCAGTTTTTGTATGGAGATATTCCGGATGAAGATTAGTTTACGGTTTACGATTTACGGTTTAAAATTTTCATCTACGAATACGAATTTGTACGAACATACGAATAGAGAGCGTCAGCCAACAGTAAACCGTATACCGTCAACCGTAAACCAACACAAATGAAAATCGGTCTCTTTTTTGGTTCATTTAATCCTATTCATAACGGACATCTTGTTATCGCAGGTTACATGTCAGCCTTTACGGATCTGGAGCAAGTATGGCTGGTAGTTTCTCCGCATAATCCATTAAAGCCTGCTGTAGGTTTGTTGCAGGATTATCATCGCTACTATTTAGTAGAATTGGGGATTGGTGATAACAAAAAATTAAAGCCTTCTAAAATTGAATTCGATTTACCAAAACCTTCTTACACCATTCACACACTTACTTATTTGCACGAAAAATTTCCGCAGTACGAGTTTTCGTTAATTATGGGAAGCGACAACCTTGCTACTTTTCACAAATGGAAAAATTATGAAAACATTTTAGCCGATCATGATATTTACGTGTATCCACGCCCCAAATCCGATGGAGGAGATTTAAAAAATCATAAGAGAGTAAAACTCGTTGACGCTCCATTAATGGAAATCTCTGCAACCTTTATCCGTAAATCAATTAAAGAAAAAAAAGATGTTCGTTATATGTTGCCTGAATCCGTTTGGAATTATATTGAGGAAATGCATTTTTATAAGAAGTAATTTAAAGTATCTGTAACAACAATCAGAATTTATATTCTTTCCATTCCTTAGTAAATTCACCTTCCTTAAAAATGGGATTTACCTCCAGCGAATTATATTCATAGCTTTCAAACAATCCTTTGTTATCATACATCCTGCTTATCACAGGCAGAAATAATTCTTTGTCAATGTACAGCACTGTTATTTTTGAATATGCATTGGGTACTTTAATAATATCTCCTTCATCCACACTTGTATAAAAACTGTACTTAGGATTGTTTTCAAGAATCAGGTATTCGCTCACGTTAAGTTTTCGTGCAATGCTTATGATGTCTTCGTTCTTTTGAACTTTATAATCTATGAATGAAAAATCAGGATTAACGGCAGTAAGTTTATAACAAGCACGGTTATTAATTATTTCTTCTGCAATATGGATGTCGAATCTTTTTTTCCCTTCTGCTTTTTCTTTTGCGTTTACTTTTAAAATGTTGATGAAATAATCAAATCCTGTTTCAAGTATTGAATGATGTTGCCCCTTTCGCATGTGCGAACCATTCGGATCAAGATTAACATTGAAATAAGGAAAGCCATAAGGATGAACGTAAGCAAGGTTATTGTTTTTACCTTCCCACCAAAGCACTTCTGCATCTTTACAATTCAAATATAACTTCCGTGGTGATGTCTGAAGTTTGATATAAGAACGGGCAGCTTGCATCCGTCCTTCAATCCGTTCATTACAGATAAAAGTAAATTTTAATGTCTTTATGTTATCTGCAGACTGAAAAACTTTATTGATGATTTCTTCTGCACGGATTTCTGATTTATTTACCTTGCAAAATAATGGTTCAGATGGTAATAAAATATATACCATGCTTATCAACAAAAAAATTAATGCGGATCTCATTTACTTTATATACGGACTAATGACTAAAAAAGTTTAAGAATGTATAATTATTCTTAGAATAGAAAAGTATGCCACTCCGATACCAAGGCACAAAGTTTCACTATGTGTTCTGTTGCCTTAGCGATTATTTGTTTTTAAAGTAATATTGAAAGATGTGGTGTTTTACGCTAATACAGTATTGAGGATTGATTCAAAAATTAATCTTCCATCTGTATTTCCCAACACACTTTCCGATGCGCGCTCAGGATGCGGCATCATACCAAAAACATTTTTTTGTTTATTGCAAATGCATGCTATGTTTTGTAAAGCTCCGTTTGGATTGCTTTCACCGGTTATGTTTCCTTTCTCATCACAATAACGGAATAAAATCTGACCGTTATCATCCAATGATTTCAAAGTGGAATCATCACAATAAAAATTTCCTTCACCATGTGCAATCGGAACTTTTATTACCTGTCCGATGCGCAAGCGTGATGTTAACATGCTTTCATCAGTTTCGCAACGAAGAAAAACATTTTTACAACTGAACTGGTGATGCACATTATGCAGTAAAGCACCGGGCAACAAATGCGCTTCGCATAAAATCTGGAATCCGTTGCAAATGCCAAACACATTTCCTCCCTTGTCAGCAAACTCCATTACCTCCTGCATGATGGGAGAAAAACGGGCGATTGCACCTGAGCGTAAATAATCGCCATAAGAAAAACCTCCCGGTAATAATATAAAATCACATCCTTGTAGTGAGTGGTCTTTGTGCCAGAGTTCTTTTACTTCCTGTTGCATCACATCACTTAACACGTGAATAAGATCACGATCACAATTGGAGCCCGGAAAAATTACTACACCGAATTTCATAACATCAACGAATACGAATTTTTACGAATACACGAATGATGGATTACGCAGTAGCTTTTTCTGCGTTTGCGTTAGTGTAATGACTTTGCTCTTTTAAAGCAGCTTTAGCTTTTACGTTCTGAATTCTTTTGCTGCGCGTTTTACCGGAAGAACCAATGGTTACCTTTCCTTTGCGTGAGCGTTGATCGCCTTTTCCCATAATTTATTTTGTTTGATTATTAAGAGGCAAAGGTAGAATTTTAAAGTACTTTTCGCTGGTGTGTCTTATATTATTTTATACAAAATGGGTTTAGATGGTGCAGCATCATTTTCAAAAGGTGCTATCTGGAGATTCAGTAAATATTTTCCATCCTCAATTTCATTAGGTACATAAATTAATTCAGTGATGGTTGCATTTATTCGTGTTGCTTCAGGATAATTCCAGAAAGCATGATGAGCCAATAATTTTCCATCATCCTGTTCACGGTCAACCGAAGGAAGATCAATAAAAAGATGCTGAATGTTTTTTTTTCTCAAAAATTCTGCAGCGTGTTGGTGTAAATATGGAGGATTGGTATTTGAATATTGTCTTGTTAATTTACTTTCATCATTCGGCAAAGTGCGGATGATTACCGCTTCGCAACTTGTATCACCTAACATTTTTTTTATTTGATCTTCGGTTATGATTTTATCATTCTCACGGGATTCAGGTGTAATGGTAATCAGTTCTGCAAGAAAGAAAAATTGTTTCAGTGCTTCATTGATTGAAATTTGTTGACTGCTGATGTGCCACACTGTTTCGGTATGAGTGCCATGTGCATGAGGATTGAACCAGATGTCGCGAAAATTTACTGAACCACCTTCATTCACATCACCAACCCAGTCACCCAACCGAACTGCTTCCATCCGTACAGGGGAACGATACCAGGCATTCACATTTTTTTCTCCGGCACGCAATGGCATTGAAATGTCAATCGGTTTTGACAAATCAACTTTAAGTGATCCGGATGAATGTTCAATTGTTGCAATCATATAAATAAGTCAGCGGCAATTTTATCAGCAAATAATTTCCCTTTTTGTGTAAGCGTATAAATGCCTTTGTGTTGTTGCACTGTTTCTTCTTTTAATTTTATTGAGATGTGATCAAGAAAAAAATCTGCATAATGGATTCCATGCTTTTTCACTTTGTTTAAATCAACACCCCACGAAGTTCGTAACGAAATTAAAATATATTCATTGTAATGCTGATCAGCAGTTAATTCTTCTTTTGTAAATGGAATGATTGATTCATTTATACTTTTTATGTACAGTAGATTATTTGCAATATTCCATTCACGTGAACTACCATTGTATGAATGAGCAGAAGGACCAATTCCTAAATAAGATTCGCCTCTCCAGTAATTGCTGTTGTGTTTTGAATAGTTGCCATCCCTGCAAAAATTAGAAATTTCATATTGTTCAAATCCTGCGTTTGAACCCATTTCAACAAGCAACTGAAATTGTTGTGCTGCATGATCATCATCAGGAATTGTTATCTTATTTTTTTTCACCATTTCAGCTAATGCAGTTCTTGGTTCAACCGTTAAGCAATAACAGGAAAGATGATTAACAGGTAAAGCAAATGCAGTTTTCAAATTATGAATCCATCTTTCGTGAGTGAGATTTGGAAGTGCATAGATCAAATCTATAGTGATTTGAGAAAAACCAACATCAGCAGCATCAGGTACACAACGCAAAGCCATTTCTGCATTGTGTGCACGGTTCATCAGTTTTAAATCTTCATCATAAAAAGATTGGATACCGATGCTTAAACGGTTAACAGGTGTTTGTTTTAATGATTGCAATGATTGCTTATCCAGGTTATCAGGATTTGCTTCTAAGGTAATCTCTGCACTTGCATCAATTTGAAAATGCTTTGAAATTTGATCAATGACCCGATTGATTTCATCTCCGGTTAGCAATGAGGGTGTTCCTCCTCCAAAATAAATGGTGTTAATTAAGTTAAATGTGTTGATTGGGTTAACTGTATTAATTGTGTCATTGTTGCTGAGATATTCTTTTCTTAATTCAATCTCTTTTAAAATTGCATCAAGCATTGCCTCTTTATTTTTCAAAGAAGTAGAGAAGTGAAAATCACAATAATGGCAGGCTTGTTTGCAAAAAGGAATATGGATATAAATGCCGCTCATTTACGAGTAAATATTAATGCAGCATCAGGACAATGTAATTCTGTTTAATTTGGTGTCAATGCAAAATTTTGTTCCTTCTAAAAAGTCCAGACCAAGAAGACCATTGAAGTCAGAAAATACACCGTGAGCCAGGAAGTCGTAAACCTGAATTTGGAATTTTTCTTTTGAAAGTCCAAGAGAAGCGAAACTGTCAATTTCAAAAACTTCTGTTTCTATAATTCCGTTTGCGGTTTCAATTTCCACTTTGCCAATATTATCTTTAAGGTCATAACCTGATAAATATAAAGCGTTGCTGTTGATGGTTGTATTGCTCGCTCCTGTATCAAGGACCATTTTCAGTTCGTACTTGTTGTCTATTTCAATGCTAATAATAATCAAGCCGCTGCCGGGATCTCGTTCAAATGGAAATGTCATTATTTGATACGATTGAAAATACCGGTTATTTTTCTTGTCGGTTTAAAAGTGCCGGTATAAATCAAAGTGATTTTATCAAAGTCGGATGTCTTGTCTCTGCCGATATAGCAAACTTCTTTCTGGTCTTTACTGTGATAAATAGGAATTCCTGAAAGCACATTGATTTTGCTTTCATCCATTACAGGATTGCCTACCAAAACCCATTCATCAGGATAGAGTTTTTTAATATCGCTGATGTTTAATAATTGTCCCATTAATGCTTGTCTTATCGAGATACAAAGTTAAGATTTTTAAATGTTTGTTTTAACTTAATCATATCCTCGCATTCTCTATTCCAAGTCTTGAAATGCTAACAGCTTGATCAATTGTTTTAACACGATCTTTCAAATAATCATCTTCTGATTTTTTTGTTCTTGTTATTAACTCTTTCTCTGTAAATGGTTTTTTTAATTCTTTCTCATATTGTGCAAGTTCCACTTCATCACGAATTTTTTTTAATTGTGTTAAAATGGTTTCATCCTCTATCTGAGCGAGCCACTCTAACAAACTTAATTTGATTGATTCAATACTCATGTTATTTATTACAATTAATTATTTACTCAAAGTTAAAAAACTAAAATATCTCTAATCTAGAATTAATTGTGAAATAAAAGCCGGAATATCAAAAGCAATATTGCAGCCCGCAATAAAAGAAAAATCTTTCAGGTTGTTTTTTTGAACGTAAACATCATTTTCCAATTCAAATAAATCACAACCTCTGGTATCTGGGTTAATAATAATATAATATTTAACTTTTTGTGATTCATATAACCGGTATTTGATATTATAATCTTTCATTGTTGTTCTTGGAGATAGAATTTCCACGATAAGGGAAGGCGGAAATTTCAGAAAATTATCTTTAAATTCTCCGCATACAATCATTACATCCGGGCAAACCGTTGTATTGTTGCTTATAATCCAATCCAAATCCTGATAAGTACGACACTGTTGACATTCTTTATTATTTTTTAATATATCTCTGAATTCAGATGCGATTTCTGTATAAATAAACTGATGCTTACGGTTGGGCGAAGGACTCATTGCATGTGGATAGCCGTGAATAAGTTCCCACCTGCCTTCCCATTGCTCATAGTCTTCATAAGTATAAAGCGGGATGTAATCATAGGTATTCATATTGTAAAGTTAAAGCATTATTTCTTCAACACAATCCTAAACGTTGTTCCCTTATTCAGCTCAGAACTTTTCACAAAAATCTGCCCGTTGTGATATTCTTCAACAATACGTTTTGAAAGTGAAAGACCTAATCCCCATCCTCGGCTTTTACTGGTATAACCGGGTTTAAAAACAGTTTTGTATTTAGATTTTGGAATTCCTTTTCCGGAATCTGTAATATCAATATAAGCGAACTGCTGCTGATCGGTTACTTTTATAGTGATTGAACCCTTTCCGCTTATCGCATCAATTGCATTTTTAAAAACATTTTCTAAAACCCATTCAAACAACGGAACATTGATTGGCGCTTCCACATCATAACTCTGAAGGTTTTGTAAATCAAAATTAACTTTAGAAGAAGTTCGTGTACGAATATAATTGATGGAACTTTGTAAAACAGTTGTTAGGTTTTCTTTTTTCAGTGCAGGAGCAGAACCGATTTTGGAAAAACGTTCAGTAATTGTATTTAACCGCGTGATGTCTTTTTCAATTTCATGAAGGTGTTCGTCAGGTTGCGGTCTTAATTTTAAATATTCAATCCACGCCATTAATGAGGAGAGTGGCGTACCAAGCTGGTGTGCAGTTTCTTTTGCCATACCTACCCAAACCTGGTTTTGTTCTGCTCTGCGCGAAGTGCTGAATGCAAAATAGGAAACTAATAAAAACAATGCGATCACTGCTAATTGAAAAAAGGGATACAAACGCAATTGCGTAAGCAGGTAAGAATCTTTATAATAAATAAAATTTTTCTGGTCGTCATCTCCATAATGAATCACGATAGGTTCGTGTTCTTTTTTCATTATTTTAATCTGGTCTTGTAAATATTGAGGTTCAGTTACAGCACGGGCTGAATCTAAATTGCGAAAAGAATTCACCTGGTTTTTGTCATCAGCCAGTATCATTGGTATGGTAGTGTTGTTGGATAAAACAGACAATGCAAAACTTAAATCTCCTGCATCTGTTGCAACATTTGAAATGTGTTTGATTGCTTCAGCCCACAACTCTGCTTTTTTGCGCTCCTCCGTTGCTAACTCTCTCGCAAGTTTATTGGTGTACCACAATGAACTGATACCGATCAGAACGGCAACA
>JANLUX010000295.1:0-10368 GCA_031363705.1 Bacteroidota bacterium | reverse complement strand
GTTTGTTAAATCATGAAATAAATAAAGGAAAAGGCGCTGCCATCCACACCGGGATAGTACACGCCACGGGTGATTATTTAATTATTCAGGATGCAGATTTGGAATATGATCCAAAGGAATTTAATCTGTTGCTGCAGCCGGTTTTGGATGCCGGGGCAGATGTTGTGTATGGCTCACGTTTTATAGGAGGCAATGCACATCGTATTCTTTTTTTCTGGCATACCATAGGCAATAAGTTTCTTACATTTTTATCAAACATGTTTACCAATATGAATATATCTGACATGGAAACCTGTTATAAACTTTTCAGAAGTGAGATTGTAAAAACAATTGACCTTAAAGAAAAACGTTTTGGTTTTGAACCGGAAGTAACCGCTAAGATTTCTAAGATTCCTGATATTAAAATTTATGAGGTAGGTATTTCATACTACGGTCGTACTTATAAAGAAGGAAAAAAAATTAACTGGAAGGATGGGTTTCGCGCTATCTATTGTGTTTTGAAATACAATCTCTTTTCATAGATGCACAATTTTCAGTTTAAAGAAGTTGATAAAGAAGGTTGGGAAACTTTACTCGCCATTTCAAAAGCTGACAGTTTCAATAAGTGGATGTATGAAACAATTAAACCTTTTATTAAAGGTAACATTCTTGAAATTGGTAGTGGCATTGGCAATATCTCACAGTATTTTTTAGAGGATAATCAGCAAATTGCAATCAGCGATTTGCGCGAAAATTATCTTGATTTTTTGCGTGTGGAGTTTCAAAGCTATTCAAACCTTAAAGGAATTCATAATATAGATTTGATTGATCCTGCATTTGAACAAAAGTATGCACCAATTCTTAATTCATTCGATTCGGTTTTTGCAATGAATGTTATTGAGCATATTGAAAACGATCAATTGGCTTTGACAAACTGCAGAAAATTATTGAAGCCCGGTGGTACGCTTTTAATTCTTGTTCCAGCTTTTCAGGGATTGTATAATGTGCTTGACAAAGAGCTTTTTCATTACCGCAGATATACTAAATCTATGTTGGAGAAAAGGATGAAAGATTCGGGCTTAGTGGTGACAAAGAGTTTTTATTTTAATGCATTGGGAATACCTGCCTGGATATGGGGAGGATGGGTGACTAAATCGAAAACTATTTCTTCTAACCAGATGAATGCTTATAATAAGCTGGTGCCTGTCGCCCGTTTTTTTGATTGGATGATGGGTAAACAATTGGGGCTTTCGGTAGTGACGGTGGCGGAGAAACACTAACCTTAGCTTACACCATAATGTTTTCTATTTTTGTCTTGTTGATATTGGCAAGCAAAAATGAAAACAATCGTAGTCTCAATTCCTGAAAAAGATGAAAATCTGTTTTCTGCGTTATTGAAAAAGTTTGGGTATAAATCGCGTGCTATTTTATCGGATGATGTGGAAGATAAAGCCCTGGCAAAATGGATTAATAAAGGCATGGAAACCGAAGAGGTAAGCGAGGAAATTATTTTTGCTACTTTGCGAAAGCATGGTGTTAAAATATAGAGGCCAGTTTAACCGGGACATTGATATCAATAACCGTGAATTACTTGACGAAATAAAATTTGCTATTCTCAATGCTAAGAAGGCAAAATCAATAACAGAAATAGCCAACCTCAAAAAACTAAGAAAATATAAAACCTATTACCGGATAAAAATCGCTGACGAGTACCGGATTGGCATTAAAATCAGGAGTAACATAGTTTGGTTTTCTCGTTTTGGCCATCGGAATAATTTTTATAAAGGTTTTCCCTGAGGGGCGAGAAAATTATTTTAGCGGTTGGGTGATGGCATCTGAGCGGACAATCAATTCTTAGTTAAATGGTTTTTATACAACTGATGAACAGGAAAAATTAAATCCCAATCACTGCCCCAAACGACATTGCCTTCATCAACTTTGAATTTTTTAAAATTTACAGGCTTTTGGTATTTACTGTAATATCCTTTGAGGTGATTTACTATGTCTGAAAAATCAATATCATTTACTTTGCCATCATTAAATGTAACGCGCAGCCGGTAGCCATCTAAATAGTCGGCTTTTATAACTTGTATGCTTGAAGGGGTTTTCAAAGTTTACTTATTTTTTCGCAGCTTACTTTTTCGTTAAAGACAAATACTCGGTTCCATTTATGTACGATTCCCAAATGATGTTTTTGAACAAATTCTTCTGCTGTTTTCTTTTCGCCTGAACTTAATTGCTTTTTCGATTTCACTTTTTTCCAAACCAAATTAAGCCCTGAGTTGTCATAGATTAATTCGCATTTGCTTTCTCTTTCTCCCTTGCGAACAAGTACATGAACGGGCAAATGTTCGTTTGTAAAAAACAAAAATACAAAACCAAGATACTCGTAGATTTTAGGCATGTAACAAAAATATTGTTTTTGGGAATGCATAATTAAATGGTGATCCAAGTGGGACGCTTGAAGCAGCAATAACCGGGTGCTTGGAATAGCGTTGGGTCTCATTTTATTAACTACTTGGATAATATATCTACATTTGGTAAAGCTTTATCAGGTTACGAGTCCCAGTAAAAAATGAAAATCCTTACTTATATTTCTGTTTTGATGTCGGGTTTATTTTTTTATGGATGCAAATGTCATGATGTAACCTGCGCTGGTTTTGATAGCAGATATAGCGAATGGCTTCCTTATAAGAAAGGTGACACCATTAATTTTGTAAATGCTTCGGGCACTAAGATCACTTTTATATTAAAGAAAGTTTCTTTAACTGCTGAACAAACTTATGAATGCTTTGGAAATGGATTAGCCGGTTGTCGTTGTCATGAATGTGAGTTTGGTCGTGGATATATAAAAGCTGAAACAGAGGACACCTCATATAAGACTACTAGTTCATGGGGTACTACTACCTATTTTCAGGATATTTTTATTAGCATAGATAACAATCATAAAGTTGAAGACAGTGTTAAATTATACTACTCCATTTTAGATCAAGGCAGTTATGTTTACATCTCTCCAATGTTAAAAGTAAAAAACGGAGACAGTTTATTTTCATCTTTGACGATTAATAATTTAATTTATTATAACGTTGTATTGCATCAAATAGACACTTCCATTCCGCCTAATCCGCTATATGGTGTTTATTTTGTCTGGAAATTATATTACAATAAAGAATTTGGGATTATTGCTTTTTTCGATTTAAAAACAAACTCTTTGTTTTATCGTGAATTTTAAAAACAATGTTCAGGGTTCTTATCAAACTTTCGTTCTGCTTTGTGATAAGTTTCCTCCTTAAATGAGTGGATGTGCGATTTTATCTTGCGATGGGTTCCCCAGCTCTGCAAATGAAACACGGAAGCCCGCTGATAGCCCGGATGGTAGCGGAAACAGCGGAAGCGCGGTTGGGTTTTGAGAGGTTGTTGGGGTGAAAGAGAGATGCTTCGTGCCTCAGCATGACAAAATAGAAGAGCTGAGGAGCTGTAGCGGACTGCCGATAGCTATCTGAGGACAGGAGATGAATAGAGATGAAAAGGTGATTGCTCCTGAAAGGTTTACAGTTTACAGTTTTCGATTGGCAAACGCGGTTAAAAGGGCACTGTTAACTGTAAACCGCAAACTGTTAACTTTTTATTTCCTCCCCACCTTGCTTAAATGAAAAGTTTTTCTACTTTTGCGTCCCCTTTTAAAAAGGGCTAAAATTTAAAAAAGTGGATTCTTTAAGCTACAAAACGGTGTCAGCCAACGATAAAACAGTTACTAAAAACTGGGTTTTGCTGGATGCCAACAATCAAATTCTGGGCAGATTTGCCTCTAAAGCAGCAAGTATGCTCAGGGGTAAAAACAAGGCGAACTTTACGCCTCATGTTGATTGCGGGGATAATGTGATCATTATTAATTCTGAAAAAATTAAGCTCACCGGAAGGAAGTGGTCGCAGAAGCAATATGTTTCTCACTCTGGTTATCCGGGTGGTCAGCGTCATATTACACCTGAAAAACTGATGGCAAAAGACCCTACCAAAGTGGTTGAAAAGGCTATTTACGGAATGATTCCTAAAAATAAGCTGGGTAATGCTGTGAAAGGAAATTTATATGTGTATGCCGGAAGCGAGCATCCTCACACTGCGCAGAAGCCGAAAGAAATTAATTTAAGTACGAAATAAGACATGGACATAACACACACAATAGGTCGTAGAAAAACAGCGATTGCACGTATTTACATGCAGCCGGGCAATGGTTCTATAACTGTTAACGATCGTGATTACAAAGCGTATTTCACCACTGGTCCTTTGCAATATATCATTAACCACGCTTTTGAAATATCAAATACTAAAGAGCAGTATGATGTTAAAGTAAATGTTGCCGGTGGAGGTTTTACAGGTCAGGCAGAAGCTATCCGATTGGCTGTAGCACGTGGTCTTTGCAAGATCAATACGGAGCATCGCCCTCCTTTGAAGGCTGTCGGATTGCTTACACGTGATCCGCGTGCTGTGGAACGTAAAAAACCAGGTCAAAAGAAAGCACGTAAGCGCTTCCAGTTCAGTAAACGTTAATTCCTTAATACCACTCATAAATCAGAATGATCAACGTATCACAAGAAGATTTGCTGAATGCCGGAGTACACTTCGGTCACCTGAAGCGCAAATGGAATCCAAAAATGGCTCCTTATATTTTTATGGAGCGCAACGGAATCCACATTATTGATCTCAATAAAACCCACGTGAAGCTTGAAGAAGCTGCGGCTGCTATAAAGCAGATTGCAAAATCGGGCAAGCGTATTTTATTTGTTGCAACCAAGAAGCAGGCAAAGGAAATTGTTGCCAATGCTTCCAAAGCTGCTAATATGCCTTTTATCACCGAGCGCTGGCCGGGTGGTTTCTTAACCAATTTCGCTACTCAGCGTAAATCGGTGAAGAAAATGGCGAACATTGACAAGATGATGAGTGATGGAACGCTGGATAACGTTTCTAAGAAAGAGCGTTTACAGATTTCGCGTCAGAAAGGTAAGATGGAAAAAGTGTTAGGTTCGATTGCTGACCTTAACCGTTTGCCTGCTGCTTTATTTATTGTGGATGTGGTGAAAGAGCACATTGCTGTAGCTGAAGCAATAAAATTAGGAATACCAACTATTGCAATCTGTGATACTAATTCAGATCCTACTGTGATTGATTTTCCGATACCGGCAAATGATGACGCCACAAAGTCTATTGATTTAATCATGAATGTAATGGTTAAAGCAGTGGAAGAAGGAATGGCTGAACGCAAAATGGATAAGGAACAGGAGCGCGAGAAAGAAGCTGCAACTGAAGATGAGGCAGGTGAGCGTGAAGAAGTTGCTGTGGCAATGGGTGATGAAGAAGGTGGCGAAGGCGCTCCGGCAGAAGGAGAAAAACGCAAGCCTGGAAGTGGTGCAGGCACACGTGCACGTAAAAAGAAAACTACTTAAAAATTTGTAGAATGTAGAGAGTAGAATGGTAAAACTTCTACCGGCAATCCCTATCTACTATCTACTCTCTACTTTATACTAAAAACAAAATGACAACAACAACAATATCTGCTGCTGATGTAAATAAGCTGCGCCAAATGACTGGTGCAGGAATGATGGATTGTAAAAAAGCTTTGACTGAAGCCAATGGCGATTTTGAAGCTGCTATTGATTACCTGCGTAAGAAAGGTCAGAAGGTAGCTGCTAACCGTGCTGATCGTGAAGCAAAAGAAGGTTATATAGCTGCCCGCACAAATGATAATGCTACCAAAGGATATTTGGTTTCTATAAGTTCAGAAACGGATTTCGTTTCTAAGAATCAGGATTTCGTGAAATTTGCTGAAAGTGTTTTAGACATCGCAATTAAGAATGATGCTAAGACTATTGATGAGATAAAAGCATTGCCAATGGATGGAGTTACTGTTGGAGATAAAGTGCTTGACATGGTGGGTAAAATCGGTGAGAAAATTGACATCACCCGTTATGAAGTAATTGAAGCTCCGAAAGTGGTAGTGTATGTACACCCGGGAAATAAAGTGGTTTCAATGGTAGGTTTATCATCTGCAACTGCTCCGACAGAAACAGGAAAAGATGTTGCAATGCAGATTGCAGCCATGAATCCGGTGGCTATTGATAAGGATGATGTGGATGCAAAAACTTTAGAGCGTGAAATCGAAATTGGTAAAGAACAAGCTCGTGCAGAAGGCAAACCGGAAAATATGATTGAGAAAATTGCAATGGGCAAGCTCAATAAGTTTTACCAGGAGAACACTTTACTCAACCAAAGCTTTGTGAAAGAAGATAAAAAAACAATACGTCAATATCTGAACGATACTGAGAAAGACCTGACTGTAAAAGTCTTTAAACGAGTGCAGTTAGGATAAGATTAAGTTATAAAATTAAAACCCGGTTCTGAAGAATCGGGTTTTTTTATGCCAATATAAAAACAAGAGTTATTTTTGAGGTATGAATAAAGATTTAAATCTCAAGTTTTCTTCATTGCCGGAAGAACTAAAGGTGCAGGTCTCAGATTTTATTGACTTTTTAGTTGCGAAGTATAAAAGGAAAAAAAAGAAAGAATCACCTCGTAATAAACCGAAGTTTGGAAGCGCAAAAGGAATGTTTAAAATGAGTCCTGATTTTGATGAACCATTAGAGGATCTTAAGGATTACATGTGATAATGAAAATCCTTCTTGATACCCATACTTTTATCTGGTTTATTAATGGTGATAAAGAACTTTCATTAAAGGCAAAAAATACTATTGAATCAAGTGAGACAACTCATCGCTTTATCAGTATGGCTTCTTTATGGGAGATTGCAATAAAAATCAATGCTGGAAAACTAACCCTGAACAGACCTTTTTCTGAAATTATTTCAGAAATAGAATTGAATTTTTTTGAATTACTGCAAATTAATTTTGAACATACATTGAGAGTTTCTTCAATGACTTTACACCATCGTGACCCTTTTGACAGAATTTTAATTGCTCAAGCACAAGAAGAAAACTTAACTGTCATTTCAAAAGATAAAAATTTTAGTCTCTATAAAAATATTAAGCTGCTCTGGTAAATAAAAACTATGAAATACAAACGCATCCTCCTCAAATTAAGTGGTGAAGCCCTGATGGGTCAAAAACAATTTGGTATTGACAACAATGTGCTCACCAACTATGCAGCAGAGATTAAATCTGTTGTTGATCTGGGGATTCAGGTTGCCATTGTTATTGGCGGAGGAAATATTTTCAGGGGGATACAAGCAGCAGAAGGAGGAATGGATCGTGCCCAGGGTGATTATATGGGAATGCTTGCAACTGTAATTAACAGCATGGCATTACAAGCTGCATTAGAAAGCGTTGGTATCAAAACAAGATTGCAGACTGCAATAAAAATGGAATCAATTGCTGAACCTTTTATCCGCAGAAGAGCGTTACGGCATTTAGAAAAAGGACGTGTTGTAATTTTTGGTGCAGGAACCGGTAATCCTTATTTCACTACTGATACAGCTGCTTCGTTACGTGCAGTGGAAATTGAAGCAGATGTAATTTTAAAAGGAACCCGTGTGGATGGAATTTATTCAAGCGATCCTGAAAAAAATAAAGATGCAGTGCGTTATAAAAATCTCAGCTTTACTGAAGCAATCGCACAGCAATTAAAAGTGATGGATATGACTGCATTTACTTTATGTCTTGAAAATAATTTACCAATCATTGTTTTTGATATGAATACTGTTGGTAACCTAAGCCGTATTGTTAAAGGTGAAGAAGTAGGAACATTAGTTCAGGCTTAATTCCGTTTACGGTTTACAGTTTACTGTTTGCAGTTACTGACGCACGACCACCGTAAACCGTAAACTTTTTTATTTTTGCTCACATCCAAACATTAAAGTTATGACGGCTGAAGATCTAAATAAAATAATTCACTCTACCATTGAGCACATGAACAAAGCAATTGCTCACCTCGAAACAGAGTTGCAAAAAATCCGTGCTGGAAAAGCAAGCCCTCAAATGCTGGAGAATATCCATGTGGATTATTATGGAGCCAATACTCCTTTGAGCCAGGTTGCGAGTGTCAATACACCTGATGCGAGAAGTATAGTGATACAGCCATGGGAAAAAGGAATGATTGGTCCTATCGAGAAAGCTATCATCAACTCTAATATTGGTTTAACTCCACAAAATGATGGTACAATTGTCAGACTCAATGTACCTCCTCTTAGCGAAGAGCGCAGAAAAGAATTAGTGAAACGTGCAAAGTCAGAAGGTGAAGTAGCGAGAGTAAGCATTCGTAATCTTCGCAGAGAGGCAAATGAAAATATTAAGAAATTGCAAAAAGCTGGTTTGCCCGAAGACTTAGCTAAAGATGCTGAAAACAAAACACAGCACATGACTGATGATTATATTAAAAAAGTTGACAAGCACCTTGAATCAAAAGAAAAAGAAATTATGACGGTGTAATGCCGAAGTTTTCCAACAAAAAGGGCGCAGAATAAATTTTATTCTGCGCCCTTTTTTTATTGTCTAATAATTAACTCACCTTCTTTATCTCTTTCAATTTTTCTTTCAATTTCGCAATCTCATCTTTAGCTGCCTGAATTTTTTGCTCATACTCCTGCTTCATTGCAGCAGCGCTTTTTGATTTTGCGAAGAAACCGATATTGTTTTCGAGCAAATCCACTTCTTCTTTCAGCTTATTCATCTTCACCACAATTCCACGCTCATCAGGTGATGCATTTGCATCATGCGGATGATGTGCACGCTGACTTGCCGGACGTGAACCACTTTGTTCATTGCGTGTGCTAAAGCCCTGCTTGAAATCAGGACGAACTTTTAATGCATCAAAATGTACCTGTATTGCTTTGCGGAATTTATCCCAGATGATATCTTTCTTTTTCATTGGCACTAAACCAATATCATTCCACTCACGTTGAAATGCTTTTAACTGATCAATGTTTTCTGCAGCATCATTGGTTCTTTCAAATTTTTCAACACGCTCTACTAACTCCAGCTTCTTGGTATAATTTTCTTCGTAAGCTTTATCCTGTTCTGCAAAGTGTTCGCTCTTGCGATTAAAGAAAGCATCGCAGGCAGTTTTAAAACGAGCCCATATTTTATCGTTCTTATCGTTAGATCCTACCTGGCCTATTTTCTTCCACTCCTGCTGTAAGCGGATCAGTTCACTTGCTGTAGTTTTCCAGTCACTGTTTTCAACTAAGCCTTCAGCCTGCATGCAGAGCTCAGTTTTCTGTTGGAGGTTGGCAGCATATTCCTGCTTTTTCTTTTTGTAAAAATCATCTTTCAATTTAAAGAAACTATCCACAGCAGTTTTGAAACGTTTCCATATCGCATCATTCTGTGCTTTGTCAGCAGGACCAATCTTGCGCCATTCCGTTTGAAGTTCCAGAATATTTTTTAATCCTTCCTGCCATTGCGGATGACGTTCATAAGTAGCATTTAAAATTGCTTCAGCCTGTTCACATAATTTTGTTTTGGCTTCCAGGTTTGCAGTATGCTTCTCACGAAGCCCTTCTAAGAAATGTTTTTTGTTATCATAAACTTTATCAACCGCAGCCTTAAATCTTGTCCAAATCTCTGTACGTTTCTCGCGAGGGACTATTCCGATTTCTTTCCATTTAATCTGTAATTGTTGTGCTTCATTAATTGCTTTGTTCAATGATTGTTCAAGCAACAATTCCTCAGCACGTTCACAAAGCTGAAGCTTCATCTCCAGGTTTTTCTTTTGATCTAAATCCTGCAGCTCACGGTTAATTTTAATGTAATCGTAAAAACGTTCGATGTAAAGCTTGTAAGTCATCCACAAGTCATTTACATTTTGCGGAGGCACCGGTCCCGTGTTTCTCCACTTCGCCTGTAAATCATGAAACTCATTAAATGCTTTGCTCATATCCTCCTCATTCTGGATGATATTTTTCATGTGCTGCAATATTTCCTGTTTGGTCTTCAGGTTTTCTTTGCGCAGCTTTTCCTGTCCTAAAATAAATTCTGAACGATGTTTGCTGTATTTCGAGTAAGCCTTATTAAAACGTTCTTCCAGTTCATCAGCATGGTGATGAAAATCTTCAGCTACACCACCATCTTCCAATAACTTTGAAAGCGCTGCAGCTCGCTCAGTACTTAATATATGATTGAAAGCATCTCGGGCGAGATTAACTTTATTTTTAATGGTGTGCAGGTCGGTGTTATCAGCAAATGCTTCCATCTTTGCTGTAAGCTGCTCTTTGTTGTATTCCGAAAAATTTTCGAGCGGCTCGTGTTCTATTTCTTCGTGATGTTCCTCCACAGCAGGAAAAGGACCTTCGCTTTCAGCTGTTGCATCTTCCTGGTTCGCAGCAGTTTTATCATCCTTTAAAGGCTCTGAAACATTTTCCACGTAAAGCTCATCCAGATCAGA
>JANLUX010000281.1:0-18494 GCA_031363705.1 Bacteroidota bacterium | reverse complement strand
AATAACCAGCAATAATTTCAGACACTGTATTCTCTATTGTAAGTCTCGCATTCAGTTCTCCCATTTCTTCCAATGCTTTCAACCGGTTGTAAGCTGCAAACATTCTGAATCCATCAAAAACTGTCCAGCTCAAAGCTGCGTTTGCATTAAGCGAACTGGAAGTTGCTCCTGTTCTGTTTATTTCGCTTCCGCTGGAATATTTTTGTTTCGTATCACTCACACTGTTGTTTTGAGAAAGACCCAAATCCAACCTGGGAAGCATGCCTGCATTCCCTACGGAAAAATTATTCTTTGAAATTTCCAAATCATTTTTTGAAATAATAATGGAGTAGTTGTTCTTTAAACCTATTTCAATGGCTTGCTGAAGAGATAATTTATCCTGCGCAAAAGCGAATTGAAAACAAACAGTAAATACAATCAGTAGAAAAACTCTATTCATCACTCTTCAGTTTTAACATAGTTTTTACGCGAGAAAAATGAATACATCGCAGGTATCACAAACAAAGTAAGTATCAATGAAAATAATAAACCACCAATAACAACAATACCCATGGATACGCGGCTTTTTGATCCTGCGCCCAATGCTAATGCAATAGGTAATGCACCTAACATAGTTGCAAGGCTGGTCATTAATATGGGACGAAAGCGTGCAACAGCAGCTTTGGTTGCTGCTTCTAATTTTGTCAAGCCCTGTTCTCTTTGCTGGTTGGCAAACTCCACAATCAATATTCCATTCTTTGTCACTAAGCCTATCAGCATAATAATTCCTATCTGTGAAAAAATATTTAATGTCTGATCAAAAATCCATAATGAAATTAATGCACCCGCCATTGCAAGAGGAACGGTGAGCATAATTGTAAACGGATCTATGAAACTTTCGAATTGTGCTGCAAGAACAAGATAGATTAACAACAGTGCGAGTCCTAAAGCAAATAATACATTGGACGAACTTTCTGCATAATCGCGTGATGGACCGCTTAAGGCAGTGCTGAAGCTTTTATCTAAAGTTTTATCAGCTATTTTTTCCATTTCTTTAATTCCATCTCCTATTGTTTTACCCGGAGCCAATCCTGCAGACACTGTAGCAGACATATAACGATTGAAGTGATAGAGTTGTGGCGGACTGCTTTGTTCCTCTACATCTACCACGTTATCTAATTGAATTAACTGGTTCCTGTTGCTTCTTACATAGATAGATTTAAGGTCAAGCGGTTCATCACGATTAGCGCGATCAAACTGCCCGATAACCTGGTATTGTTTTCCATTCATTTCAAAATAAGAAAAACGCTGACCGCTAAAAGCAAGCTGCATTGACTGCGCAATATCCATTACCGACACACCCAGTGTTTTTGCTTTCTCGCGATTGATAGTTACAACCAACTCGGGCTTGTTAAATTTAAGATTGACATCTGATCCCTGGAACACCGGATTTTTTCCTACCTCTTCCATAAACTTTGGAATACGATCACGTAACTTCTCAAAATTTGGAGCCTGCACCACAAACTGAACAGGAAAACCAATCCTTCCTCCGCCACCGCCCGCAGAGATTGTTTGCTCCTGCAAAACAAAAACTTTTGCTTCCGGAAAACGGCTTACGTTGGCAGTGAGGTAATCAGCTATTTCCTGTTGAGATCTTTCTCTTGTGGGCGCATCCTTTAAAACCACACGTGCAAAACCTGTATTTACCGCTCCGGAACCTGTGAATCCGGGAGCTGTGACTGTAAGCAAAACAGATTTTTCAGGAACTGAATCATTCACAAACTGAACAATCTTATCCATGAAATTATTGGTGTATTCATAGGATGCTCCTTCGGGTGCTGTTATTGACAATCGTAAAAAATTTCTGTCATCTAACGGAGCAAGCTCTTCCTGCAATGTTGTGCCAACCCAATAAATTAATCCAAATGAAATTAATATAATGATAAATGCAATCCACCGTTTGTGCATAAAACGATTGAGTGCGCTTTCGTATGAATTATTTAACCAGACAAAAAATGGTTCTGTTTTCTCGTAAAACCAGGTGTGTTTATTTTTTTTACGTAACAGCTTTGCATTCAACATGGGAGTGAGTGACAAGGAAACAAAAGCAGAGATCAACACTGAACCCGCAATCACAATTCCAAATTCACGAAACAACCTGCCAACAAATCCTTCCATGAAAATGATCGGGAGAAAAACCGCAGCAAGCGTTATTGAAGTAGAAACAACGGCAAAAAATATTTCCTGCGATCCTTTAAATGCAGCTTCACGCGGACTCATACCTGCTTCCACTTTTTTATAAATATTTTCTGTAACAACAATTCCATCATCCACCACAAGCCCCGTTGCAAGAACGATTGCCAGCAGTGTGAGTATGTTAATCGAAAAGCCTGCTAGATACATTATAAAAAACGCACCAATCAGCGAAACAGGGATATCAATTAAGGGACGAATTGCAATAACCCAATCACGGAAAAATAAATAGATGATGAGAATTACAAGTATGATGGCAATCAATAAAGTTTCTTCAACCTCTTTAACCGATCGCTTTACAAATCGTGTATTGTCAAGTGCGATTCCCAGCTTATAATCAGCAGGAATTTCTTTTTTAATTTGATCAACTCTTTTATAAAACTCATCTGCAATCTCGATATAATTGGAACCCGGTTGAGGAACCAGTGCAACTGCAACCATCGGCACACCGGATTGTTTTAAAATGGTTTCTTCGTTTTCAGGACCAAGGTTTGCATACCCTACATCACGAAGGCGGATATTATTATCACCATCAGAGCGGATCAGCAGATCATTAAACTCTTCAGCAGTTTTTAATTTACCAGATGTTTTTACTGACAGCTCAGTCATATTGCCTGCTATCTTACCGGAAGGCAATTCTACATTTTCGCGATCAAGTGCATTTTTAATATCCAACGGAGTAAGCTGGTAGGCAGCAAGCTTTGCAGGATCCATCCAGATACGCATTGCATATCTTTTCTGTCCCCAGATTTGTACCATACTCACTCCCGGAATAGTCTGCAGCCGTTCACCAATTACGTTCTCCGCATAATCACTTACCTCCAGTTGGTTTTTGGTATCACTCTGAATAGTAAGCGAGAGAATTGCATCTGAGTTAGCGTCTGATTTTGTTACTACCGGTGGTGCATCAATATCCTGGGGTAATTGGCGTAATGCCTGTGAAACTTTATCACGCACATCATTAGCTGCAGCTTCAAGGTCAGCATTGAGATTAAATTCAACAGTAATATTACTGGAGCCAAGATTGCTTGCTGAAGAAATTGTTCTGATATCTGCAATGCCATTAATTGCTTTTTCAAGAGGCTCTGTAATTTGCGATTCGATAACTTCTGCATTGGCCCCGGTGTAACTTGTGCGCACTGTAATAATGGGCGGATCAATGGATGGATACTCACGTACTCCCAAAAACTTAAATCCGATAATCCCAAACAGCATTATCGTCAGCGACATTACTATTGCTAATACCGGACGTTTAATGCTGATAGATGAAAGACTCATTTATCTTAAGTAAATAGTAGGAAGTAGGATGTAGAAAGTAGACAGGGATCTCGTATCCATTGTAATTTAAATTTTCCTGATGGATTTTATAAGACCATTTAACAGTTTACTTATTTCTTCTGTTCGCGATATTATAGATTGAGTATCCGCATATTTCAAATCATGGGAAAGGATTAATAAATATTTCGATTCTTCCAATGAGGCTTCTGCAATATTATAAAATCTTATTTTGTCATTCGCACCAGCACGCTTAAAACCTTCTGCAATATTTGCAGGAACTGAAATTGCAGCTCTGCGTAATTGAGATGTCAATCCATAAATTTCATTTGAAGGAAATACTTTTGTTATATGATAAACTTCTAAAACAAATTTATGCGCCCTTTGCCAAACAATTAAATCTTCAAATCGTTGCGCCTTTTCCATCCCTTTCTACTTTCTACTTTAATACGATATTTACAGTAGTCTTCGGTTTCAAAGAATTCATTCCGGTGGTGATGACTGTATCCCCTTCCTGCAAACCATCAGTAACCTGAACTTCGCTTTCAGTTCTTACTCCGGTTTTAACCGGCACTGATTCTGCAATTCCGTCTCTCGAAACAAATACAGTCTGTCCTTTCAAAACAGGAATAATTGCCTGTGTTGGCACCATCAATGCATTATTTATTTCTTTTAAACGCAATTCTATTCTTGCAAATGAGCCGGGAAGAATCTTTTCAGTTTTGTTATCACATAAAGCACGCACCTGTAAGCTACGGGTTGATAAATCAATTTTCGGTTCTATTGCATATACTCTTCCTGTAAACTGTTGTTCTGTTTCTTCGATGTAAAAATTAACCACATCATTTTTATTTACTACACCTGAATATTTTTCGGGAATTGAAAAATCAATTTTTACCGGATTTATATTTTGTATCGAAGCTATTTGCGAGGTGGGAGAAACATAACTTCCTTCACTCACATATCGTAAACCAATTATTCCGCTGAATGGTGCGCGTATTTCTGTTTTCTTAATTGCAGCATTGAGCGCTTCTTTGTCCGCTCTCAATGAATTCAGTTGATTTTCTGCGATGTCAAATTCCTGCTGACTGGTAGCGCTTATTTTGAGCAATTCATTTTGACGTTTTACCTGTGCTTCATTTAGTTTTATCTGCAATTCAATTTTATTAAATTGTGCTCTCAGCTCCTCGTCATTAATTTTTACAAGTAAATTTCCTTTGTTTACGTGGCTTCCTTCAGTAAAATAAATTTTTGTAATTCTCCCTGATGTTTCTGCATGCAACTCCACTTCATCAAAAGCGCGTAATGTTCCGGTGGTGCGAACTACATTATCCAGTTTCCGAGGTTGTAACACAATTCCGTTAACGGTCATTATTTGTTTTCCGTGGCCAACATTTTTTTGCTCATCTTTTTTGGATGATTTGCATTGGGAGAATAATGCGATGGAAAAAAACAAAAAGGCAAGCTGAAAAAATTTATTTCGTATCAAGTATATCATAGAAATTTATCAATACAAAAATAAGATAATCTGAAATGTTGATTGATTAAAAAAGCAGCTGGAATTAGACATCAGCTGTTTTTTATTTTTATTATTTCAGCTGCAATGCTCACTGCTATTTCTTCCGGTGTCTGGCTGTTAATCTGCATGCCCACCGGTGCATGAATGGATTGGATGACCGAGTCAGCAATTCCCTCGTTTCTTAACTCTTCCAGCATTTTATTAATTTTATTCTTGCTTCCTAACAAACCTAAATATCGAAACCGCTTGTTGAGTAGTTTTCTCAAAACAACACCATCAGTGCGATAACCGAAGGTCATGATCACCACAAAATCGTTGCCATCCGGAATTAACTGATCAATGTTTTCGTAATCAACCAAAAATTTTTGATGTGCGAAAACATTCTTCTGCATGGTATTTAAGTCTATGCGGTCATCATACACCGTGACATGAAAATTCAAGTCGTGCATCAATTTAGAAAACGCAAGAGACACATGTCCTCCGCCTATAATATGTAAATAATTTGTGTACCCGATTCGCTCTGTATATTTCCAGCTGCCATTATCTTGCTCAAAAATTTTCTGAGAACTCAAATCATCATCGTTAAGAATTAAAAATCCTGCTTCAGAAAATTGAAACGTAATGGGCTGATGCGTTGCTAATGCTTCAACAATTTTTTCTATCTGATGTAAATCTTTTTCTTTAACAGGATACACAGCCAGCGTTTGTTCTCCTGAGCAAATCATGCCTGACTGATTAGTAGAAACATTTTTGGAATGAATTTGTTTTTTTACAATTAATTCTTCTGTTTGCTTTCGCAGAATTTCTTTTGCCTGTTCTACAAACTTATGTTCCATAATACCACCACCAATGGAACCTTGCAACTCATTTTCCGTCACCACCATTTTAAATCCCTGCCTTCCGGGGCTGCTTCCGTTACTCTCCACAACACACATAAATACAGCAGGATTATTTCTGCTGAGTTGCTGCAGCATAAATTTCCAGAGCGCCAATTCTTTCATTTTGCAAAATTGAGAAGATTTTAGTTATCTATTTTTGAAGCGAAATGAAAATTGATTTTGCAATAAAAAGTAAACAGGTTTTGTTACCTGATGGAATCAGAGAAGCAACTATTTTAATCAGTGAAGGAAAAGTTGCAGATGTATTATTTAATCTGGGTGATGATGTTGATTTTCTTATTGAAGATGCAGGCAACAATATCGTGATGCCCGGTATCATTGATCCACACGTTCATATCAATGAACCTGGAAGAACTGAATGGGAAGGATTTGAAACAGCAACCAAGGCAGCAGCTGCGGGAGGAATTACAACATTGATTGAAATGCCTTTGAATGCTTCACCTGTTACAACCACAAAAGAAAATTTTCAAATCAAACTCGAGGCAACAAAAAATAAGTTAAATGTCAATTGCGGTTTTTGGGGTGGCGTTGTTCCTGATAATTTGAATGAGCTAGAAGAATTGTTAGAGAGTGGAGTTTTTGGATTAAAAGCATTTCTTACCCATTCAGGCATTAATGACTTTCCCAACACCAATGCTGAACATCTGCGCAAAGCACTAACTATTTTAAAAAAATATAACAAGCCATTGCTTGTACATTGTGAGTTAGATACAGTGCATGATGATTTAAAACTATTGGATGAGAATCCAAAAAGTTATCAGGCTTATTTAAAATCCCGACCAAAAACCTGGGAGGATGATGCGATTAAGTTAATGATTAACTTATGCAGTGAAACCGGTGCTCATGTTCATGTAGTACATCTTTCATCTGCCAATTCAATCAAGCAAATCCAAAAAGCAAAACGTGAAGGATTGCCATTGACTGTTGAAACTGCACCTCATTATTTATTTTTTAATGCTGAGGATATTGCTGATGGAGCTACACAATATAAATGTGCTCCTCCCATTCGTGAAATAGAAAATAATGAACAGCTTTGGAGTGCTTTGCTTGATGGAACAATAGATTTTATCGCAACTGATCATTCACCTGCACCACCTTCATTGAAAGAAATTCAGTCAGGAAATTTTAAAACAGCATGGGGAGGAATTGCAGGATTACAATTTTCATTGCCTGTTATCTGGACCAGGATGAAAGAGAAAAATATTTCTGTTGATAATATATTAAAATGGTTTTGTGAAAATCCGGCAAAACTTATCGGGTTTGAAAACACAAAAGGAAAAATTAAAAAAGGATTGGTTGCTGATATTACCATCTGGAATCCAGACAAAAAGTTTAAAGTGACAGAGGAAATAATTCAGCACCGTCATAAAATAACTCCTTATTTAAATTGTGAATTGTATGGTGTGGTTGAACAAACCTACGTAAACGGATATAAAGTTTTTGCGTCTAATGCGTTTCACGGTTTAAGAAAGGGAAAAATCCTTTTTTCTCAGGAATGATAACCAGATTTTTATAACCAGCAATCCGGATAACGATTGCTTAAAAAACTTTATTAATTAATTATCTGATTCCGCACTTTGGCAATTTTTCCTGAAAGTTTTTCGAGATACTCTTTTGTTACATCTTTTGGGTCATGCAACTCTTTGTACATAGCGAGCAAATCATTAAAATCTTTTTTCAGACTTTGCAGTTCTTTATCATCCTTAAACTGTTCAATAGTTTTCACGATGTTATCAAGATGCAAACCCTGCTCATAAATACGTTCATATAATGGTTCATTTTTTTCAGAACGCTCCTGGTCTTTCAGCAGATTCACTGTGAGATACTGTCCTTCCAGCCAGCTACCTGTTAAAATTTCAGTGGCACTAACTAATCGTTCATTTGATTTTAAATAATTATCAGTGGCAGCATACGCTTCATCAATAATTTTGGTTAAAGAATCTTTATTATCATGATTACTTTCGAAACGGCTTCCGAATTTGTCAAACGTTTCAGCAAGATTTAATTTCTCGGCAACTTTTCTTGTGCTTGAATAATAATCCACCATTTCAGGCAAACGGCTGTTAATTACCAGGTATCCTAAATCAACACCATAAATGCCATAATTAAATGATAGCTTTAATGAAGAATGATATTTTTCTGCATTAGCAGTAGGATTTAAAAGTTCAGTGTTAACAGGTAGCTCAGCTTTTTGAATTTCCTCCAGAACCTGAAAAGGAGAGGGTAAGTTTCCTATCGTAAAAAGGAAATTATACTGCGCAGTTTCATTAACAGGAGTAGTGTCAACCGGGGTTACATAGGTTTCTTTATTTTCATTATTATTATTTCCACCGCATGAAACCAAAAGTACACCCGCAGTAATTAACGAAATTGAAAGTAAGTTGAGGATTCTCATAAATGATAGATTTCTTTGAAACAAAAATAAATTATTATTGATAGGGAAGGGCAAATCGGAGATTATTGACCTTAATTTTTTACATTTTTTTATTTCCACAGGAAATAGCAGATACAAATCGAGAAAATAATTCCTGCTAAATCTGCCAGCAACATAACCGGTATTGAATAGCGTGTATCCTTAATCGAAACAGATCCAAAATATAAAGCCACTACATAAAAGGTGGTTTCGCTCGATCCTTGTAATACACCCACTAATTTTCCGATAAATGAATCGGGTCCATAAGTTTTCATTGCATCAATCATAAATCCTCTTGCACCGGCTGCACTAAAAGGACGAAGTATTGCGGTTGGTAAACCTTCAGCCCATTGGGTATCCATTCCGGAGGAAGCAATTAAATTTTTTACTGGTATAATTATTAAGTCAAATGCTCCGCTGGTGCGGAGCATACTCACAGCAACCAGCATTCCTACCATGTATGGAATGATTCTAACCGCTGTTTCAAAACCTCCTTTTGCACCTTCAACGAAGGCATCGAAAAGATTAATTTTTTTATACAATCCTCCGCCAACTATTAATAAAAAAACCAATAGTATGGCGCCATTGCTGAAGGCATCTGAAAATTGCTCGAGCTCAAAAGGCGCCAATGATCGTAAAAACCAAACGAAACCTCCTAGCAAAGCAGCAATGGAAAAAACGGGCAGAAATACTTTTGGCTGAAAAACATTTATTTTTTGTTTTACCGAAACGAGCAACATGGCTGTGAGTGTACATACAAATGTTGCTAATATTAATGGAATGAAAACCGCGTTAGGGTTATGCGAACCATTGGCAGCACGCACAGCAATGATTGAAACCGGAATCAGCGTTAATCCAGAAGCATGCAAAGCAAGAAACATAATTTGAGCATCAGTGGCTTTTTCTTTATCCGGATTTATTTCCTGCAGGCTTTGCATGGCTTTTAAACCAAATGGTGTGGCTGCATTGTCAAGCCCGAGTATGTTGGCAGAAAAATTCATTACCATGTGTCCGAATGACGGATGATTTTTAGGGATACCCGGAAAAATTTTAGATAGAAAAGGGCTGATGATTCTGCTCAGTACATTTATGCCACCTGCTCGTTCTGCAATTGCCAATAAGCCCATAAATAGAGCAAGTGTTCCGATTAAGGCAATTACCAGTGTGATGGCAAATTTTCCTGTTTCAAAAATACCATCTATATTTTTTGGTAAGTAATAAAGTAAGTCGTGTGCTGCAATTATTTTTTGACGGTTGAGTGTTGCCAGTCGGATTTGTTTAAGAGAATCGGAAGATAAAACAGTAGTTGAGTCAGGCTCAATGAAACTATTTTGAGTAATGGATAATTTTAATTTTTCGCGGACCAAATTTGCATTGGTTCCATTGATAATGAGATATTGTGCCTCAAATATATTTTGGGTTTCATGCCAGTTAGCTGATAAAAGTTTTTGAGCAATTGAGTCCGTTATCTTTTTATTGGCATCCGAAAGCGTTTCAGCAAAAGCATATTTAACTTCGGGAAACTTTTCATTCTCCTTCAGCTTTTTTTCTGTAACTACATCATTAAAAATATTTTTGTCACCTCTGAAAAACTGAATGGAGGCAACTATAACCGAGAATAAAATAATATACGACCAAAGTTTGCTTAATGCCATTAGCGAAAAATAGAAAGGATTAAAATTTAGTTTGCAGGTTTTGGAAAAACATATTCACAGGAGGATGTTTGTAGTCCCGACAGGAATCGAACCTGCATCAAAAGTTTAGGAAACTTCTATTCTATCCATTGAACTACGGGACCAGGATATTAGCAGCAAAAATAATTTAATTGAGCAACTTAAAATTTCACAAACCAATGTCTTCGTTGCGCATGGTTGTCTGTTTCATAAGTTAAAAAATAAACTCCTCGAGGCAAATCTGAAACATTTAAAATCAATTCTTCCTTTAAAGAATTTGATTGCAAATAAAATTGCTGACCAAAAACATTGCTGACACTGATAGGATTATTGTGCACTCCTTTGATATGTAATTTATCAACTGCAGGATTGGGGTAAACTGTAATCTCATCAGCTGTTTTATTTTCTTCCACACCAACAGCTGAAGATTGAGCGATGATTGGAATTTGAACAGTGGTGGATCCCGGAACATTGGTTTGAAAGGAGAGCGTTTCGTTAATTATTCCCAATGAAGACGGATGTAAATCAATATCCACAAATAATGCATCTCCCGGAACAAGAGAAGTATTTGATCCGCTGCTGCCTGAAAAACTTAAAATAGAAGTGTTTGATAAATTAAAGTTGCTGAACTGTATGGTTTGATTTCCATTGTTCACAATCACATAATGATAAACAGTATTTACACCATTCAGCACAAAACCATAATTGATTTGATTCTGCGTTTGGTCCATTGAAAAATTGGTGGGTGCCACTGAGGTTGTTGAGAAAGAAGTAATGCGATCAGCCAGCTGTGGATAGTCAACAAAAGGATTACGATTGTTTTGAATTGAATAAATATCATCGTTGCGATTTAATTCAACCAATGCAGGAAGAAAATCATGATTCCATGTTTTCAAAATACTCTCCTGTGAATTTAAAAAATTACTATAGTTCTGATATCGGATAACAAAGTACAACATTGCTCTTGCAGTTTCGCCTTTATGCTGATCGCGTGGTTCAAAAATATTGGTGTTATTATCAAACTTTGAACCTCCTTGTTGCCATGTTGCATTGGTAACCATCCCGAAAGGATAACTTGCTCTTGTATTATTGGCAACATCATCGGTTGGAAATAAATGATGCAAATCGCTTTTCATTGGTTCTAATGAGCTAAATAAACCCTGCGGCCATGTGTGCTCCGTGTTAAACATGTCATTGGTCTGACAATCTGAGCGATCAATATAACCTATCGCCAAACGACCTGTGTAAACACATTCCAATGTATTTTGAGAAGCTCCCTGTCCGTTAACTTTTTGATTATCCAGCCACATAAACATGGTATCACGTGCAGGATTATAAGTGAGTGTTATATATCCATTGCCTGTTATGTTTTGCAAACTTGATTTCAATACCTGCTCTTCAAGATTTTCACTACCAGCATAATAACTTTTTGAATATCGCCCTTGTCCAACTAAATCAACGCTTACAAATCCCCGAGCTGCATCATTTTCAATTACTAATTCTGAGTTATGATAAATGTTGTGAAGAGGAGAAAATTTTATCCATACAGTTTGCGAGCTTCCATCAGCAATACTAAAATTTGAATTAGAGCAAGAAAAAGCTGGTTGTCCATAAATATTATAAAATCTGAATCCTGTAACATTTACAGTCTTTCCAAGATTATTGTTAATAGTTAGTTGCAAACTGTCAGGAGTATTTTCGTAAGTCAAACCAAAATTTAATTGTGTGGTGCTGACAGTTAAAGTCTGCGATTGCGATAAATTAAAAGAAAAAATAAAAATTAAAGTGTAAAGAAATTGTTTTGTCATTTGAAGAGATAATCAGCGACAAAGTTACGAAACATGAAGGCGTTGCTCTGCATGAATATTTTTTAAGCATCAATTAAATTATTTTTGTAATGCATGACAGAGGAAATGGATGATAACTCCAGGCAAAATAAATTGAATAAACCACAAGCTTCTTACGAAAGACCATTGCAAATTTTTAATTCGTTTGAAGAGCAACACGACTATGAACTCTCGGAGATGGCAAAGCTTTCGGGTGAAGAGATTTTAAAGCAAATGAGGCAGATGATTAATATCGCTTATGGTATGCATGGATATGATCCATTGAAATTGCCTAAGAAACATGACATCAAAATAATTTATCCGGGAACTAGTCATTCAGGAGGAAACTATTTATGATCCAGAGTTGGAGCTTGTCTTTTGTTAGTTGCAAAAAATGCTTAATTGTATTAAACAGACTTTAGCCGGATACTCATAAATAGTTTCTTCCTGGATGACAAAAATTTTTTTCGACATTCCTGAAATTAGTTCCTCGACAAAAGATATTTTTTAAAATCCTCAAATCCCTTTCTCATCAAAACAGAACTTTTGGTTTTTAAAACTAAAGAAGACAATTGTTCGGGAAGAATAATTTTTTCGTTAGTTACTTCTTCCACTACTTCAGGGAATTTGGCTGGATGTGCAGTTTCTAAAAAGATGGCTTTATCAAAAGAATTTTCAGCTGCATATTTTTTCAAAGCACAATAACCAACTGCTCCATGAGGGTCTAATGTGTAATGATGATTTTCAAAAACTTCTTTAATGGTTTGTTTTGTTTCTTGATCCGTTATGCTGATACCAACAATGTCTTTTGAAATTTTAGCCAGATCGTTTTCATACAAATCCATCATGCGATAAAAATTGCTTGGATTGCCCACATCCATTGCATTACTGATAGTTGTAACACTCGCTTTTGGAGAAAAAATTCCTCTCAGTAAATAGTTGGGAACAATATCATTTGCATTGGTGGCTGCAATAAACTTTTGAATAGGTAAACCCATCCGATTTGCAATTAATCCTGCAGTGAGGTTTCCAAAATTTCCACTGGGAACTGAAAAAACAATTTTCTCATCAGTAGTTTTTAATTGAGCAACTGCATTGAAATAATAAAACGTCTGCGGAATTAATCTCGCAATGTTGATAGAGTTTGCAGAAGTTAATCGCAAATGATTATTTATTTCTTTATCAAGAAATGCTTGTTTAACTAAATGCTGGCAATCATCAAATGTTCCGTCAACTTCTAATGCGGTTATATTATTTCCAAGTGTTGTTAATTGCTTTTCCTGCAGACCACTTACTTTTTTACTTGGGTAAAGTATGATTACTTCAATCCCATCCACACCATAAAAACCTGAAGCCACTGCTCCGCCTGTATCACCTGAAGTAGCAACAAGTATGGTTATTTTTTTTTCTTGCTTATTCACAAAGTATTGCAACAAGCCTGACATAAACCTTGCGCCAAAATCTTTAAACGCAAGTGTGGGCCCGTGAAATAATTCCAAAACATAAATATTTTTTTCTATCTCAATTATTGGTGCATCAAAGTTTACTGCACGATGCACAATACTTTTTAATTCCTCTGTTGGTACACTATCACCAATTAAAGTTTGTGAAACAGTGCAAGCAATATCTTGAAACGACATTTGTTGCATCTCTGTGAAAAATGTTTTTGGCAGCAATGGAATTTCAACAGGCATAAACAAACCGTTGTCATCGGGCAAACCTTTCACAACTGCTTCTTCAAGCGTGAATAGTTTTGATTTGTTTTTTGTAGAGTATAATTGCATACGGATATTTATTGATGACGGTTAGTCTTGCTAAGGATTAACCGATGCATTAAGGCTAAACCTCCGAGGTTTTCAAAACCTCGGAGGTTTCAGTCGCTTATAATTTTCACTCCCTCATTATTAATATTTGAAATATACTGCTCACTCCCCACATTAAATTTTGCAAATGAATTTTGCATTGCCATGGCTATTGACTTACATTTTTCTTTATCATCACTCAATGCAAATACAGTAGGGCCTGAACCTGATATGCTGCATCCCAAAGCTCCTGCGTTTAATGCAGCTTTTTTTACTTCATCAAAACCTTTGATCAATTTTGAACGGTAAGGTTCAGCAACAAAATCTTCAATGGAAGAACCAATCAATGCAAAATCCTTTTTTATGAAACCTGCAATCAATCCTCCAACGTTAGCCCATTGCTTTACTGCTGTTTGCAATGGAATTTGTTTAGGCAAAGCAGCACGCGATTTTTTTGTCGCTAATTCCAGGTGTGGATGAACAACAACACACAACAACTTTGAAGGCGCATTAATTTTTACAACATGAAAAGGATTTAAGCTTCGAACCAAAACCAATCCTCCTAACATAGACGGGGCAACGTTATCAGCATGAGCAGTTCCACACGCAACACGTTCGCCTTCCATTGCAAATGGAATTAATTCTTCTTTAGAAAACGGACGATCTAATAATTCGTTCAAAGCAAAAACTCCTGCAACAGCACTCGCTGCACTGGAACCTAAACCGCTTTTCAATGGCATTTGTTTGTGCAGCTCAATACTCAATCCTTGTTTTGATTTTATTTTTTTGAGCATGGCAAGCACTGCAACACTTGCGGTATTTTCATTTGCGTTTTTTGAAAGCGAACCATTATCACCTGTGATGGATGTAACCGAAATTTTTTTGGTCTCATTCAAACGCATAATAATTTTATCACCAGGTCCATGTATTGCAAAACCCAATACATCAAAACCACAACCAACGTTTGCAACAGTTGCGGGGGCGAAAACTTTTATGGAACGCATCATTATTTGTCTGTTGCTTTTGCTTCTTAATTATTCTTCGTAAAACTTATCCTGAATATAGAACACCGTATCAATAAATTGTAACACTCCATTTTTTGTCAAAACATTTTCATCGTGGAGGTCTTCCAAAATGATATTTAATTCGGGATGATGGTAGTCGTTATTCCGTGTATTTAAAAAACCATTTTCAAACATGAAGTTTTTTACAAGTTGCAAATCTGTTTTCTCTGTTGTTTTAACATACGGTTGATTGACAACTGCAAAGAGGGTTTCTTTCTCCATGAAAAAGCCTTTTAACTAATAAGCGGTGTCAGGAAAGAAATAGTTGTGAAGCAATAAATTGTTAAAGTAATCTTCCCAAGAGTTGAAAAAAATTGCATCATTTAATTTAGTAACCGTACTTCCATCTTTTAAATAAACCTTTTGTTCCGCACCTTGTGATACATAATTCTCCAAATTAATATCACGCACCCAAAAATTATTCTGGTTAATATAATTTTTCAGGATTTCTGTTTCTTGCGTTTTGTAGTGCTTTGCCGCTTTAGCCGCTGTGCTTGCTTCCGCGCTTCGTCTAAGGTAACCGGCTGCTGCCTGGATAGCTGCTCCATTCCTAACTTCGCTCTTTCCTGAAATGATATTTTGTAATTCATTTTTTATACTCTTTAACACAAATTTAGTTTGTTTTTAAATTCTTAATTCGGTGTTTATATTCCAATTAAATCGTTAACACTGTAAACATCATCAATAGCAAGAAACGAAAGATTCTGTTCATCAATTATTTCAAACTTCTTTTTCTGTTCGGGTGATAAATTTTTTATCGCAGGAAATTTATCGAGCGGAACAATAAAAGTTCTGTCATTATCGAGATAAATAAACATGATTGAGTTATTGACAAATTCAATGTTGCGAATTCCGGTAGTAAGTGTTGCAGTTGCTTTCATTCTAATTGCTATTAATTGTTCGTGATTATAGAAAAGTTCTACGAAACCGGCTTTACTTGATTGTGTAACTTTTGCTTTTTAAAGTATTCAACAATTTCTTCCTTCGTCATCTTAGAAAGTATTTCACTCAATTTTTCCCGTTGTTGATGCGTGTATTTTACAGCATCAAACTTTTTTTCAGTCGTTTTCATAAATCATAAAATCTCTTGGTGAATCATTAAGACAATTGATATAAGTTAAATCTCAAATCACTACCACTCCTGATTTAATAATACCTTCCAGAATGCTGGCTGGTAGTGGCTTCATATATTGCTTGTAAGAAATACAGAGAGGCTCAATGCGCGTATTAACTTTTTTTGTTTTTTCGTAAAGCTCACTCAACACATTTATTTCATTTTGATTTTCCAATCCTTCTATCACAATTCCAATATCAATATCGCTGTCTTTATGCGCTGTTCCATTGGCATAAGAACCGTACAAAAAAATTCTTTTTACCTTGAAAGAATCTTTAATCAGCAGGTAATACTTCTTTATATCTTTTGTTATTTTATTTTCTTTTTCAACCATGCTGCAAGAGTTTTTGTTTGTTTTAGCATTTGCTCTGCCGTAATCTTATTAAAATTTTTTGACAATTTTTCCATTTCCTCTGAATACCTTGTCTTAATGTAATACGCATTGAGCACGTTAATTGTTTCTTTCTGCTCCTGACTCAAATCGCTTTCAATTTTTATCAGCTCGCTGAGCCGGATTAAATTATGCGTATAAGGTGGCGTATCTTTATGAAGTGTGATATAAAGTGCTTTCATTAATTTTTCAATGCACTGCTGGCACGTAAATGCAACATATAAATATCGTTTGCTTTTTAACATTGCGGCCGCAGTTGTTAAATCGTAATCCGAAATTTTTATCCAGTTCGCTACTGTTTTTGAAATATTTTGCATGAAGCGGTTTTTCTAACCAATGTCTTTTTATTTCATCGGGTAAAGATAATTTAATGGAAGGCATCATACAACCAGTGTGATACAATGATTGTTTACGGCTTTAACGATTTGGAAGATGCTTTGCAATAGGCAGTTGCACTGAACAACAAGGCTGATGTTTTGATTAAGTGATCATGTCAATGTTGGCAAATCTTAAATATCTTTGAATAAAAAATAGAATGGCAGCATTTCTTATCAAATCGCCCAACAAAGCATTTGACAACATTATTCTGAAACTTGCAAAATTTATTGATGCACCGGTAAAAATGCTTGATGAGGATGATGAATCAGATGCGCTTTTAATACAATCCATCGAGAAGGGAATGAAATCAGGAAAAGCATCTAAAGCAAGCGTGAAAAAATTTTTCAGCCAGCATGGAGTACGAATTCACTAATCAGTTTGCAAAGACCAATAAGTTTTCGAATAATACATCAAAGTCTCTCAAAAAATGACCACTAAAATTACGCTGACGATTAATAGCCGCCTTGCTAAACGAGCTCAAGAATATGCACGTAAAAAAAAGATAAGCGTTGATGAAATGATTGAAAAACAAGTGGAGGAATTGTTGAGAAGGGAAGATGATGAAATTGCTCCTGCTGTTAAACAATTAGCCGGAATACTAAAAACGGTAAAAGTGAAGAATGCAAAAAAAGAATTTCGTGAACATGTTTTAAGAAAACATCGCGGATGAAAACCGCTTTTGTTGATACCGATATTATGCTCGATTACCTTTTAGAACGAGAACCATTTTATACCAATGCCTTAAATTTAATGAATGCCGGAGCAACTAATAAAGTGCAACTATTAATTTCTGTAATGACCGTTGCAACTTTGATTTATTTTCTTGAAAAGAAATTTAATGTAAAGGAAATTCAGCAAAAACTAAAACTGCTTAGGAGTTTTATTACCATAGCAGAAAGCGGAAGTAAAGTAGTGGATGAAATGATAGTTTCCGGCTTTAATGATTTGGAAGATGCATTGCAACATGCAGTTGCTCTAAACAACAAAGCAGATTTTTTGATTACAAGAAACAAGAATGATTATAAACTTGCAACTTTACCCGTGATGAATGCAACAGAGTTTTTAAAAGTTTTATCAGTGGAAAAAAGATAAAACATTCATTTGGACTTTTTTAGTTTTCCATAATACGTTTTTGCTTCCGCAAGTGTCAATGGTTTTTCTTTTTTGTTCTCTTTAATAAACTGCATCAAACCAAAATTTTCTAAATCATCTTCAATTTTATTGAAAGTGTCAATGTCAATCATCACCGCTACTTTGCGATTCTGTTCATCAAGTAAATATTGCCTTGGTATTGCTGAATGTTTCATAATGTAAAGATAATTTAAAGGATGGTATTGTTCAAACTCTTATTTCCCTACGACAAATAATTACTAATCCCAATAATCTCCGCAAAAACACCTGCTGATGTTACCTCTGCTCCCGCACCGGAATATTTATTTTTTTACCTTCTCAGAATAATATTTCAAAAACCAATTAGGTACTATTTTCAAATCAATTTTATCCCACTTCTTTTTGCCTTTTGCGTTTTTAAAAACCCGAAGACGTAAAGAAGGATTTGGTTTAGTCAAGTGAAATTTTACCAGAAGACTTTACAACTTCTAATTTGTTGATGCGAGTTTGTTTTCCCTTATTGTCAATTTTTACAACCCATCCATCGCGAACAGTAACCACGTATCCACTGCGCTGTAATGCATCTTCTGAAATGTTTCGTGTTCCTTTTGATAAAGCCCTTTTCAAGGTGCGTTTGGTTAGATATGCAACATCAGGTTCATGAGCGATGGAAGAATGCTTGTTTTTGTTTTTTAGCCATTTTCAAAGTTAGGAAATTCTTTGTTTGATTGCCAGGTGATTTTATGGTTGCAGCATTACTCAGATGTTTATCCCTACGACAAATAATTACTAATCCCA
>JANLUX010000274.1:0-6014 GCA_031363705.1 Bacteroidota bacterium | reverse complement strand
CCTCAACAGTTTTCAAGACTGCCGCAATCGACCGCTCTGCCAACTCTCCGGGGCGAAGATAGTACAAAATTGTAACCTCCAAATTTTTACAATTCAACGATGCTTCATATTTTTTACTACTGCCATCGCTAATTAAATCTTTGTAATTTTATCGTGTAAAATAAAACTATACTGATATGAAACGTATCCTGTTATTTTGTGCGATCATCAGCTTGTCACTGCATGTAGCACAGTCAAAAAACCTGAAAGCGCGTTTCGCTTATTCCACTTTTTACATGCCTGAAAAAGGTCCTTATGTTGAAACTTACCTCGCTGTGGAAGGCAACACTGTAAATTATGTGCCTGTAGAAAATCAAAAAACCCAGGCAACTATTGAAGTATCTCTTATTTTTAAACAGGGCGATGCCATCAAATATTTTGATAAGTATAATCTCCTTAGTCCTGAACAAACTGCGGATGTTGCTTCCAGGTTTAACTACCTCGATCAGCAGCGCATACCCCTGCCCAATGGAAATTATCAGCTTGAGTTAACCATCCGCGATAAAAACAGCGATGCAAAACCTTATATTCTTAACCAGTCAATCAAGGTAGAATATTATCCCAACATTGTAGCTATCTCCGACATTGAAATGCTTGATAGTTACACCAAAACCACCGATGCACACGATAAGCTGAACCGCAACGGGTATAAAATGGTTCCCTTTGTGGATAATTTCTTCTCTGATGAAATGAACAGCCTTAAGTTCTATGCTGAGATTTACAATACTTCATCATTGCTCAATAACGATGCTTTTTTACTCACTTACCATATTCAAACTTACGAGGGAAAACAGATTATTGAAACTTTTAAACGCTTCAGCAAGCAAGAAGCAAAGCCGGTAAATGTATTACTTACTGAATATGATATTAAAGATCTCCCTTCAGGAAACTATAATTTGGTTATTGAGGTTCGCAACCGCAGCAATGAGTTGCTTGCAATTCGCGAAACTTTTTTTCAGCGTAGTAAAAATTTACCATTAACTGAATCGGGCTTTGTTGATTTCAGAACGCTGGATGTTTCTAACACCTTTGCAGGTGCTTTAACTGATAAGGACACACTTGCTGATTATATTAAGAGCATTCGTCCCGTAGCAGGCAACCTCGAAAATACTTTTATTGATAATCAATTAACAATTGCTGATATAAAAATGATGCAACAGTTTTTCTATGACTTCTGGCAGCGTAAAAATCCCGGTAATCCCTATGCCGGATGGATGAATTATAAAGCAGAAGTGGATAAAGTAAATGCAACTTATTCACAGTCGCGCAGAAAAGGATACGATACTGACCAGGGGAGGGTGTATTTACAATATGGACCTCCGAATTCAATTTCTCCAAACTATAATGAACCTAATACTTATCCCTATGAGATATGGCATTATTACACTATAAAAAACCAGACAAACAGAAAATTTATTTTTTATAACCCTGACTTGGTGAGTAAAAGCTTTACACTCTTACACAGTGATGCAGTGGGTGAACCAAATGATCCTCAATGGCAGCTGCGCCTTTATAACCGCACTGTTCAGAATATAGACTTCGACCAGGAAAAAGTGAAGCAGGGTTATGGACAACACTCCAATGAACAATTCAAAAATCCGCATTAATAGACAGGTTAGTTTAATAAATTTAGTTTTGCAGGGCATCAATAAAATTGGTGCCCTTTTATTTTAAGCCCTCATGATTGATAGCAGAGTTGCAATAGTTATTCTGAACTGGAACGGACGTGATTTTTTAGAACGGTTTCTTCCTTCTGTAATTACGCATAGTGCAAACGCTGAAATAATTATTGCTGATAATCATTCAAGTGATGATTCAGTTGCTTACTTAAAAAATAATTATCCGCAGATAAAACTTATTCTGTTAGAAGAAAATTATGGATTTACAGGAGGATACAACAAAGCGCTCAAGGAGGTTAAGGCAGATATTTATGTGCTCTTAAACTCAGATGTTGAAGTAACCCCGGGCTGGCTTGATCCTGTTATTAATTTAATGAATGGTGATGATAAGATTGCGGCTTGTCAGCCAAAAATCCGTTCGTATCAGGATCAGGAGTTGCTTGAACATGCAGGTGCTTCAGGAGGGTTTATTGATTATCTGGGATATCCTTTTTGCAGAGGAAGAATTTATAATTACCTGGAAGAAGACAGAGGTCAGTATGATGATGCACGCGAAATTTTTTGGGCAACAGGGGCGTGTATGTTTATCCGCTCAGATATCTTTCATCTACTTGGTGGTTTTGACGATGATTTTTTTGCACACATGGAAGAAATTGATTTGTGCTGGCGTATTCATCGTGCAGGATATAAAATTATGGTTGAACCTAAGAGTGTGGTTAATCATGTTGGTGGCGGCACATTGCCAAAGCACAATCCGCGAAAGACGTATTATAATTTTCGCAACAACCTTATGATGATTCATAAAAATCAAATTGCACCGCATGTATGGTGGATTTTAATTGTTCGATTGTTTTTAGATGGATTAGCTGGAATTAAATTTCTTTTAGAAGGACATGCAGCTGATTGCATGGCAGTACTGAAAGCACATTTTTATTTCTATAAACATTTTTCAAGAAGAGAGAAGTTGCGCAAACAATTTATTCCTGATAAGAATCAAAAGCTGCCGTGTGTATATCAGAAAAATATTGTTCTTGCTTATTATGTGCTTGGCAAAAAAAAATTCAGTGATTTGCAGCAGGATAAATTCTCTGAAAAACAATAAGGTATTTTAATAATTCAAATATAAAATGAAAATAATCTGTGTCGGGCGCAACTATGCAGAACATGCTAAGGAACTTAATAACGTAGTGGAAGAGAACCCGGTGATATTTATGAAACCGGAAACCGCATTGCTCACTCCACGTCAGCCTTTTTTTTATCCGAAATTTTCAATTGATATTCATCACGAAGTAGAAATAGTGGTGAGGATAAATAAAGTGGGAAAAAATATTGCTGAACGGTTTGCTTATAAATATTACCAGGATATAACTGTAGGAATTGATTTCACAGCCAGAGATATTCAGCAACAACTTAAATCCAAAGGTCTGCCATGGGAACTTGCAAAAGCTTTTGATGGATCAGCACCTGTAGGAACTTTTATCAGCAAAGAAGAATTTGAATCAGTAAATAAAATTGACTTCGCATTAAACATTAACGGCATTCAAAAGCAAAAGGGTAATACTGCTGAAATGATTCACTCCATAGATAAAATAATTTCATTTGTGTCGGGGTTCATCACTTTAAAGAAGGGAGATTTGATTTTTACAGGAACTCCAAAAGGGGTAAGCGCAGTTAAAATAAATGACATATTAGAAGCATTTATAGGACAAAAAAAACTATTAACCGTAAAAGTGAAGTAATACCCCTCAATTAGTACATAAACAGTGGTTATTTGTATTTAATTTTGATGCACACAAAAAAACCATATATGAAAAAAATTTACATCTTTTCCTTATTCGTTCTAATTACAATTTTTGCAATTGCAGATATTATGGAAGAGGATGGCAAAGCAGGCAAAACCGGTTCTCCTGGAGAAAATAATTGTACTGGCTGCCACACTAGTTTTAACGTGAATTCCGGACTAGGTTCAATCACTATATCATCGCCAACACTTGCTCCGGACTGGGAATATATGACGGATAGCGTTTATCAGATTGATGTAACAGTTGAGCAAACAGGAAGTCCGCTTTTTGGCTTTGGATTTGAAGCACTGAGAACAAGCAACAACACCAATGGCGGATCATTCATTTTAACAAATACTTTGGAAACACAATTAAAAGTTGCCAATATCAATGGATCTAACAGAACAAATGTGGTTCATAAACAAAATGGTGGCCTGACAAATGATTCACATACTTTTTCTTTTAACTGGAAAGCACCTTCAACTAACGTTGGCAACATTATGTTTTATGCTGTAGGTAATGCAACCGATAATCAAGGAGATTCGCTTGGAGATTATGTTTATACAATGACACAGCTGGTTACTCCGTTCACAACAGGAATTTCTGAATCATCGTCAAATGAACCGGTAAGTATTTTTCCAAATCCTGCACATGACTTTATTACTATTAGCACTTCCCGGATTTCTTCAGCAATGGTTTATCAGTTGATTGATTGTAATGGTCGTGTTGTTTTAAATGAATCCAGAAAAGATATTAAAACTAATGCTCCTGTTAAAATTAAATTACCTGAAGATTTAATTAACGGTATTTACTTTTTAAAGGTAATGGGCGAGAACAATAATACTGTAGCTGGAAAAGTTTTTGTTTATAACTAAGCCCTTATAACGGCTGAATGAAACTGAGATATTTATTTTTGATTTGCTTGTCTGGCGTTTTGTTATCAATTCTTATTTCTTCGTGCAAGCATGAACTGGATGTGCCAATGAATCCGCAAATAAGCTTTGGCACGGATGTAAGAACAATTATTTCCGCTAACTGCACATTCAGCGGTTGCCATGGAACTGTGAATTTTCAAAAGATTCAACTGTTGAGCTATGATGATGTAATAAAAAACGGAGGTATTGAAAATACCAAAGCAACTAAGACCACGCTCTATAAATCCATCACCGGAAAAGGAAAGGAATTAATGCCTCCATCTCCTTACTCACCCCTTACTGATTTGCAAATACAAACTGTTTTATTGTGGATACGTCAAGGTGCGAAAAATAATTGAGTGATGAGAAACTTTATCGGGATTGTATGTTTGATTTTATTCCTTTCTTCTTGTTACTATGATAATTTAGGAGAGCTGCATCCTGAAGCAGGACTTACAGAAGATTGTGACTCAACCAACGTAACTTTTACCAAAGACATCAAACCGATACTTGATCAATATTGCGGAGCAGGTAACGGTAATTGTCACTCATCATCCAACACAGGTGCTAATCCTGCATTAGATACTTATTCCAATGTAAGCGATTTAGTCAATCTGGATCAAGGTGTACAATTACTTTCAAGTATAACACATGATGATCCGGCTAATGTGAGCCCAATGCCAAAAGACGGGGGAAAGCTTTCTGAATGTAAGATCAATAAATTCAGAGCGTGGATAAATAATAATCTGCCTCAATGACGATATAACAATTATGAAAATTAAAATCACATTTATTTCGATACTGTTTTCGTTTTTCATCCTCAATGCTTATTCACAGACTGATTTGCTTGATATAGCCGATCAGCAAAAAAAAACAAAGAAAGAATTTACGATTGCCACATTTAAATACACACGATTAATTAATACGCAGACTTCTGAAACGCTTGGAAAAAGAACATTGGATGTTTTAATATCTCATCGTTTCGGTAATCTCAACTCAGGTGGAAATAATTTATGGGGATTGGATGGACCTGCCAACATTAGATTAGCGCTTGAATACAGCTATGATGGCAGGTTAATGATTGGTATTGGAAGAAGTTCTTACCAAAAAATGTATGACGGATTTTTAAAATTTGGTTTGTTGAGGCAAACGGTTGATGGGAAAATGCCATTGAGTTTAACTCTGTATTCAGCAATATTTTACACTGCACAAAAGGATTTAAACAAGCAAGCCAATGGTTTTGACCGTTATCAGTATCGGATTGACCGGTTATCTTTTGTACATCAAATAATAATTGCAAGAAAATTTTCTTCGCGATTTTCATTTCAGCTGGCACCCATTTTTGTTCATTACAATCAAGTGGAAAAAATTCGTGATAAAAATGATAGTTACGCTATTGCCGGAGCAGCACGTTATAAATTTACAAAGCGGTGGGCACTCACCACTGAATATGTTTGGCGCGTAAAACATGATTATGATGAAAATAAATATTATGACAGCTTTGGCTTAGGTTTTGACATAGAAACAGGTGGACATATATTTCAGATTCATTTGACAAATTCATTCGGCATCAGCGATAACCAGTTTATTCCCTACACTTCTACAAAATGGAATGATGCAGGCATACGATTAGGGTATAATCTATCAAGAGTATTTACTTT